>JAIITD010000014.1 GCA_022737715.1 Veillonella sp. | reverse complement strand
ATATTAATATGTTTATACACTACAAGTTTTTTCGATATATTGTAAAATGCTATTAAACCATGTTAAATAAGGATATAAAAACCATTACCTATCAAGAAAAATAAGCATTTAAATTAGCAAAACTTATCAAATATACCTTGCAAAGCATGAATGAGGTGTTCATGAATAAACAGCTAGATAATTGAGATATTATTTATAGCTATAATATAAACGCCATTATAACAACTAGATGCTTGTTATAATGGCGTTCGAAATACAATAGGTCTATTTTAATGGCTATTTTGGCTAGATTTAGCATCAGTGATGAAACTACATAAATACCCTACAAGCATATATGCAATATTGTTTTCTCCATATGCAATCGATACATTTAAAGATATCGTTATAGCAACAATAACTACAATGTAAATATGTTCCTTCATTATTTCACTTCCTTTCCATAAAAATTAGATTATTATTCAATAACCAACCATTGTTGCCATTCCTACTCTGTAAGAATCTAATATACATAACTCTTACAAAAATTCATTTATTTGCAATTTCAGTTAGACTTCAACTAAATCAATAATGCTAAAGCTAGAAACATCTCTAAAATCATAAACTGATTTTGATTTTTTGCTATGATGTATTTACTCATATATAGTATGAGATCAATTAATTTCAAAGATACTTCTGTCTGTCCATAAGTAATAGATAGACACAAAGCATATATTAGGCCAAGAGTTATAAGTAATTCTAGGGCGCCCAATATAGTTCTTTGATGCATCTGGAATCAACTCCTTTCTTAAAGAAAACAATGTGTAGCTCACACTATATTGATATAGCATTCTCTACACTAGAAAATTTATGACCCATCATATTTCAAAGGAATATTACAATGCCTTTAAAATTCACAAAGATATAAACCGATTTAGGACCGTATACTACCGCCTTACGATTAGGTCACATCTTACTCATTACCATTGGATATAAAATTAATCACATTAAAATTTTTATTTTGATATTTTTTACTAAATCTATATTCATGACTGATCCTCTTACAAAGTCTCATCAAATAGAATTCACTAAAATAAAAAGGCCACGCGTAACAACCATATGGTTATTACGCGTGACCTATATAAAACGTATACGTATATCTACAAACCTCAGCAAGCTTTCCTCAAATATGTTGTATCTATAACTCATGCAATTTTCTATATATAGTATATATATAGGAACATAAACTTTCACCATAAAACAAGGTAGTATGATATACTAATCTACAGTAATACATGAGGGAGTGTAGAACAAAGGGGTTAATTATGAAAAAAGAAACTAAAAAAAATAAGGCCACATCAGCCTCTGCTGAAACGACAACAAACAAGAATGTCGTATCTAAACCGGATGCAACGGATACGCCAACGCATACTATGGACGTGCCTATGGATGTAGAAAAGGACATCAACGATTTAAAGGCGTCCTACGATACGTTCCTATATATTTCAAAGCCATTTTCTAGTACGAATATTAATAATTTGTATGCTAAGGCTAAGATTTATGGACTTGATCCGGTGGCGCCGAGCAAGGCGCGCGTGTTAGAGCTTGGCGCATCCTGCGGCGGTAATATCATCCCACAAGCGATGTACTACCCTACGGCGACTTTCACAGGCATCGATTTATCCGGCGTACAGGTGGAGCACGGCAAGGAGATCATCGAATCCATCGGCCTTAAGAACGTGACGCTGCTCGAAAAAAACATTATGGACGTGGATACGAATTTCGGCACCTTCGATTACATCATCGTTCATGGTATCTGGTCTTGGGTACCGGACATGGTGAAAGACAAAATTCTCGATATTTGTAGCGAGAATTTATCGAGCCGTGGCATCGCTTATGTATCGTACAATACGTACCCTGGCTGGAAGCGGTTGGAACAATTGCGCGATATCATGTTGTACGCGGATAAACGGGCGGAAGATAAGGGTTTATTAGAACGCACGTTGTATACGAAGAGTGTATTAAAGCTTGTAGCGGAAACGATGAACAGCGACGATCGTTCTCGGGCACAATCGAATTACAAAATTAACAACATCAATCGGGTGTTACAATCTAATGATTATTACGTAGCACACGAGTACTTGGAAACCTACAATGATCCAGTATATGTATCCGATTTCATCGAACGAGCTCGTCAACACGGCTGTGCCTATGTAGGTGACGAATCATTACAACGATCCTTCATTACCTGGCTTTCAGGAGACGTGGAAAAAAACATTTCCACCCTATCCAACGGCAATTATATTGACAAGGAACAGTTCTACGATTACGTGTACGACACGCAATTCCGCATGAGCCTATTGACGAAACTGTCCAACGAGGACAAGATCAACCACGACGAAACGGTAACCCAAGACATCTTGAACAACCTGTACTTTATGGCGCCGTCTAGAAATGTGAAGGGCGTTCCTGAGGACTGGACCAATACTGTTCACATCGCTATCAAGGTGTTGATGGATACGTTCAAGGAATTTACCGTTCAGGATATCATCAACTACATCGCGTCTCACTATCCAGGCTACGTCATCGATGGCGACGTGTTGTATCAACGTCTGTTCCTACTCATCGTGACGGACAACCTCAACATTTATGGTTCTTCCTATCCTCGCACGCCGTTTGTTGAAAATGAAAGCTACATTCCAGAGCGCTTTATCAAATACATCGAAACCATTGTGGAAAAAGGCGGCAGCCAATACCTCACACCGGGTAACATGTACAACCAAGTGGACGATGGCGTCGACAATGGCCTACTATACGTGATGAAACAATTGGCTAAACCAATCTCTCGGGCCGATTTAATCGCCAACCTCGACGAAAACCTAACCGTCAACCGTACCACTAAGGACGGCTATAACTACGTTGTACCGACCGAAGAATACATGGACGAAGTGTTGACACACATTGAAATGCTGGGGTACTTTGAGAAATAATTTGAATATGAAAACGAGGCAACGACCATATGGTCGCTGCCTCATTTTGTTGTTTTTAATATATAGTTTTAAAATAACACAAGTACCATTACTCATCATTTTGCTTAGTAAAATTTAAAAAAGGTATATGATACGGAGGAAATGGTGTCATAGATGTTAACATAGAAATAATTGGTCTAGAATAGCTTAATAGCAATGCTGGCGCATTAATCTCTAATAAGTTATCAACTTTATCACTATAGTCCTTCTCCCAACTAAATTGTGATAACATCTCAACTTGTGCTATAAATGGATATTTATTACTTTCCTCGCCAACAGTAATAGTAAATTTTACAAATGTACTACAATCCTCAATATCACTATGATCAATTTGATACTTAAATGGGATTTCTATATTATTCATAGATTCTGGCGTATTATTTTTTATGAACTCATCATTAATTGATAAATGACTTGATTTTAATATGGGTGGCGAAAACTGAAGTTTACTCTTTTCCATATGTAACCCCTTAATTACGATGCAGTTTTAGTAATATATTGTTCAGGTTGTTTATAAACACTAGATTTAAAATCATATCGTTTATCTATCTTTAAAGAAGATATGGCTACTCTATCTGTATTATTAATAACCGAAACGGTCTTAGAATCAATAAATTTTTGATATAAACTCTTAGTTGTATTATCATGAGTTTTATTATGTGCCAATTGCACTAATAGATTCTCTTCATTATCTGCTTGTTTTAAATCAAATACATCCTCAAATATATGACTTAATTCCTCCGCAGTCATTTGTTCCAACCGCTCAAGGAACTCCTTTTCATATTGGTCTATATTCACTTTTACTCACCTCTTCTAATGAATCATAATCAATACAACAATCATCTTTTATACACACCTGTATTTGTGTGGGTTTAAATCTGAAAGCTTGTTTAGCTTCTTGTTTTGGTACATCATATGGGCAAATCACTAAATCATAAGGTTTGATCCGATACATAAGATCCAGTATGTACCCTTCACTGGCATGTTCCTTAAGACCATCTTTTAATTCAGGAAAATGACTTGCTATAACCTTATACAATTTAGGATTTTTTCCAGCTAAGGCTTCTAAAACATGACTCAACATACGATAAACAGAATCTCTATGCTTAGTAATCGTCAAATCAAAATATGTTGCTGACTCTATTCTCACCTTTAATACTCGAATATTATACTTTTCGTTGGAATAACGAGCTCCTGCGAAAAATAAGGCTTGAAGTACATCGTCTTTAAAAAAATAAATTCCTCTCCCTAGCCACTCTGAACTTTTTTTAGATGGTTTAAAATGTCGTTCCTCTAAAATCTGTTTTGCATACCCACATTTAGTTCCATGGTATCCTATAAAATGTATAGACTCCATAGTATGCATCCTTTTTGAACAATACAAAATAATTGTAGTTACAAAGTCAAAAGTTATACTCGTCCAAACTATAATAATTTATTGTATTCTATACATGTCACATTAATCTTACATGAAAAAATAATGAAAGACAATTTAAATTTACGTCAAATCTCCCCATGTTTTAATACCACAAATATAAAACCGATACAAACTCTATTACTAATTAATAGAGTTCGTATCGGTTTATTTTGTCTATTATCTATTATTTTTTATTCACTCTAACCCGTTCAATTGTTGGTTGTCCTTGGCTATTTTTTGCCACTGTATCAACGCGGAACAATGCCATTTCAGGGCTGAATTCTGTTACCAGTTGTTCGTTTACTTGTACGCCGTTTTGAAGGGCACGGTATACGATTTGAGCAAATTCGTAGCGAGTTAACAAGCGGTCGCCACCAAATGTACCATCAGGGTATCCTTCTATTAAACCACGACGAGATAGGTCGCTCACTGCTTCGTAAGCCCAGTGGTTGCTAGCCACATCTGGGAACAATGTAGTGCGGTCTGCTTTCATACGCGTACCTGCCACATCGTTTAAGAGGGCTGTTAATTTTTGGATTTGCGCATTTTGAACTGCTACGGTTTTCTTAAGTTCTAACACTTCTTTACCGATGGCCACGCGAGAACGAGATACATTGCTATGAGCGCCGACTTTCACAGAAAGGCCTGCGTTCACAACAGTTTCCCCATTACCCACAGTAGAACCTACGCTCAATTGCACGTCCTCATTAGGACGATAGAACGCACCTAATGCAACAGCATTACCATTATGGAAATGCCCATAGCCAGCCGCAAAGTCCCATTTTGCATCTGGATCAAAGTCGAGCGGATGAAGAGCCGCTAACGCAGCCGCACCAGCTACGCCTCGATTAACGCGTTTATCTAGACGAGATACATCTTTTTTAAGATTTGTTACATCGCCTTGAACGTTGACAGTATTGTATGCATTTACGGATATCATATCGTTTAATCGTTTAAGTTGTGCCACATTCACCGCATCAGTGTCATTTGTACCAGCCGCAACGGATGTAATTTGACGTGTTACGCCATTCGCTACATCACCAACAGATACAGCGGATGCTGTGGATTTCCATGTAGCCGATGTATCCGTGGATGGCGCGTTAGTTAGGATATCATAACCAACTGCACCTGCAGCTACTATCGCTTTAGAACCGCTACCGAGTGCTACGCCACCTTCGGTAGATACGTCTGTATTATGACCAAGTGCCACCGCATCGTGAACTGCTGTTGTCGTTCCATTGTCGCTAGAGCCGATAATAACAGCATTATTAGCACCTGTTACGGTACGGTTATCGCCGACGATAACTGTATTCTTTGCATCAGAAACGGTGTTCTTAGAACCAATAGCCGTCATATGTTGCACATTCGTAGCTGTATTGCCAACACCAAGGGCTAAATTGTCCTTACTTTGGTCACCACGTACGCCCGTAACAGTATTGTTTACACCAATCAGGGATGTACGTAACGTATAATCTGCCTTATTACCGCCACCAAATGCCATGGTAGCACCAGCACCATTAGAGGATGTAACAGCAGTTTTTAATTTGTCTGCAAAATCCTTCGCGGACGTAGCACCTTCACCAGGCGTGCTGAACGAAGCACTAGAATTAGTGATTTCATTACCTGCACCATATACAAGAGCACCATTAGAATTCGCTACACGGTTGGCAACGCCAGTAATGGCCGTTGCTACACCTGCCGTGGAACCACCACTTGTAGATTCAATACTGTTGAAAGCACCATTTACGGTAGCCCCAAAGTTTTGAGTAGGTGTTGAGAAACGACCACCTGTATAGGAGGAACTAATGACATTGTATGTACCAGTAGTAGTGGTGAAAGCACCATTGCTAAAGCTATTAGCACCGACTGTTGTTGCATACACGTTTAAACTGGCACCACGGGTACCATTATTATCTGTATCTATCGTAGTATCACCAATAGCACCGCGATAATTATGAGATCCAATCATGGTGCTACCCGTACGAGCAAATGTATTATTACCAATCGCAACAGAGCCCACTACCTTAGATGGATCTGCCGGTACACGAGCGGAGGACCAAAAGTTACCAGAATATGATGTTTGCCCCATACCTACAGCTGCTTCTGCACCACCTGCCATATTTTCAACATGCGCATTAGCACCAATAGCTACGCTGCCATTTTGACCGACATAGTTTTCAACCTTTGCCTTGTTACCGACTGCAATATCTTGCGTATTGTTGGCACTACTGCTAGTCCCATAAGCAACACCATTACCAGTGCCTACCGTAACATCCGCTGCACTAGCCACACATAAGCTAGATAGCAACATACCATTAATCAATATCGCCAATAAGCGTTTCCGTTTGTTCATAATCTTCCCTCTCTATTTACAAACAAATACATAATACGATCTCTCACTCATCATTTCTTCATGATGTTTACATGAATTATATTAACATATTTTAAATATTTGTAAATAGTTTGTTTATAATTATCTTAAAATAATTAACATATTTATAAGATAATTAATCAAATAAAAAACGGATAGCTAATCGCAATGGACTAACTATCCGCTTACATACTGAGGTTATTATGAATGATCTGTTTATATCGTACAGCTATCTGAATATCTCAATATTATCTGTTATTTAATTTTTGTACGAGCATATCTACAGTTTCTTGTAACTTTTTATTTTGAGCCTCCAATGTATCAACCCGTTGTTCGAGAGCGTTATAGGACGCAGGAGAGATTTTTTGTAGCGTTTTGTTTTCTCCGAATTTATAGGATACGCCAAGATTGGCCATGATGTGGTCATTAACGGTAGCACCTGCTGTGAGGAGTAAGTTTTCCTTTGGATAGTAACCCACACCGAGGGCTAAAGCATTGGCATCTTTATAGTGACCAATACCGCCCATCACTTGTACACGATTATCTGGATCAAATTGCATTGGATGTAATGCAGCAAGTGCCGCAGCACGAGCATCACCTTTATTGGCATCTTTTCCAATGTTGCTAATTTTGTTGTATAGATTATCGATTTGTTGGTTTGCACCGTATAATTGGGAACCATTGATAGCATCTGTAGAATCCGCACTAACGCGGCCTGCTGCTACATGTGTGATGGTCCGTTCTTGACCGGTAGCACCTACAGACACGGTGGATACTGGTGCAGTGCCGGCAAAGTTAACGGTACCGCCTGCATAGGTATAGCTTAGGGTGCTCACCACATCTGTACTTTCAGCAGTGGAATGACTGCCTAGAACTACGGCATTATCCAACGTTGTTGTTACATGATCACCTAGTACATAGGTATTATTCGCCGTCACATGATTGTAGGCACCCACCACAGCATTGCTTTCACCCTTTAACGCTGCATTATGGCCTATGCCATAGTTAAAATTACCATCCACTGTAGAGTTAGAGCCGATCAACACCGTATTGTTACCTGTGCTGTCACCCGCTTGGCCAGCGCCAAGCCATACGTTTTTATTCCCCTTAGCATTAGAACCGGCGAAAGCACCGATAGCAATTGTATCAGAAATAGTTGATTTAAAGCCTGCCGCAAAGTTACCTAAGAAGTTATAGTCTCCTTTGCCTTCTATAAATGTTTTAGAACCTAATGCGACGTTGCCACCACCTTGAGAACCATTCAATGCTACACGACCAATGGCAATGTTATTACCCGTTGCATTTGGATCTCCTGAATGAGAATATGGATTACTGTTGGTTGCCCCAGCTTGACCACCTAAGGATACATTATCCGAATTGGTGAAAGAAGCACCCTGTAGTCCGATATTATAGGCCGCACCACCTGTTGAAACGATAGGTGTATCGGCGGCTTGCACTAGGCCCATAGAAGATACACTAAACACACTCATCATTGAAACAATACATAATTTTGTTGCGTAATTCATATTACGTCCCTCCCACACTCTCAAAATGTGTTGCTATACTCCCGCTAGCGTTCTCGAGGCACCATAAATTTCAGCCACCACGTAAGGATTTCCGCAGGTACTCAATTTAGCGAGTATCCGTTTCGTATAATCAAGATGTTCTAACAAAGCATCGCGTAGTTTGCGTTGCACGTGGTCAGGGGAATGAAATACGAGTATAGGATCAAAGTCTCCTATGATGATATACGTTGTATGTGGTTCTGGTCCTGGCTCAATGCGGTATTGAAATGGAACGATAACGTTGAATAAACCATATACCACATCACGCCCGATAGGTTTGCGCGATTTCAGGCTCGCAAAGGTCATGTTCGGACTCATTGTTCTAGGGTCCGTATACATCGGCTTTGTCCGCCTCGACGATTGAATGCCGTTTGCTAGAACTCCCTCGTGGTGCGCTACCTCTTTCAAAACCGTCTTAATAGATTTATGAACGATTTCACGCCGACCATCTACATAATAACAAGCAGTACAATCACCGCCGTCAATGTAGATTGGGATTAAGCAACATATATGGTGATCCACATCGCCATATATTGCATTTGGGTTACAAGAAATTAATTCGTTATTACTTACATTTGTAGACGTTGTATTCAACATTATCTTAACCTTTCTTAAGATTAATAAATAGTCAGTAATAAAATTAGGAATTCCTCTTGTAAAAGCTTAAATAACACGTGTTATAGTAGGTGCTTTAGCAGCACTTATGAGTTAATTGTATACCTATAATTACAAACTGTAAATATATAAATTAAAAAATATTTTAGATTTTTTAAAGTTGCTTATAACTATGCATATTTTGCATATCTTGAATATCGAATTCTTTGTTGTCCGCTACCATCATATAGTACCGCAGTTGGTCAATGGACTTTTGATGGCGCTGTTGCACAGCCTGCCTAGACTGATTGGACTCATAACCTATGTCTACGCAGCTTTTACCATCTCGATATAAGGCATACAATAACTGTTGTTGCTCGCGTGGCAGTTTTCTGAAAGCAGCCCACAGACGATTGCGCAATTCGTCTTCTGTCACCGTTCCTATAATATCTCGTTCGATATCTATAGTATCTGGAAACTGGTCCATGGCAGGCTCTGATACATCATCACCGGTACAGAGAGGCAAAGTTAACTCATGGCGCCACTGATGAGCAGATTGTTTGTAAAAATTAAGATAACCATAGCGAATGGCTGCTTTCACATAACCAGAAAATGGTACCTTTCCCGATGTGTGAAAGCTATAGATAGATTCGATCAAGATGATCCACAGAAATGATTCCACGTCGTCCGTCATCATTGCCGTACTACATCGGCTTGCATACCGCACGATGAGTGGTCGATAACGTCGACACAGCTCGATTTGTGCCGCATCTATGGTCAGTTCCTCGATGGGCCATACGGCTCGCTCCGTACTGAGCACCGATACACGACGTTCTTGGCAGACGCGCACTAAACTAAGGTCTGTCACCGCTTGTAATACCTTTTGGGGACATACCACATGCTTTACGTTCATATTCGTTCCTTTCTGCCTAGGCTTACTTGGAATATACACCCAAATGAGTATTTAGACAAACGAGAAATTCCGCCATAAATGCATAGATTTACAGCGGAATTTTTGTTGTTACATATGTATTTGTGTATAATTACAAACCTATTTCAGTAAAGTACGCCAATTTAGATCAATTTTACATAGCTACTTGAATTCGAATCGATTGTTATACACTGAACGAATTCAAATCAATTATAAGCCCCACGAATTCGAATTCATTTCACTAAAACAATCGTATTAAGCAAGTGTATCTAGCGTAGGTTTTGCAATGGTATCGTAAATATATTGCCCTTGACCGCAATTAATTTCCTCAAGGTTTGGGAATACGAACTGGTACCAAAATTGGAACATAGTATTCACAAAATGGTAATCTGCGTAACGCAGTGGACCACGACTGCCCCCTTGAATACGTCCAATAATCTCCATATCTAATAGGTCAGCCATACGGGTTGCAAAGGTGCCACTTTTGAGCTCACTCGCGTGGCAGAGTTCCGTATAGAATGGCTTATCCAGTTGTGCCAACGCATAGAGAATCGCATTAGCAGCCCCCGTATTACGAATGTAGCGCATCACTAATCGTTGCGGTTCCATGCACAATACGCCTTGGGGTTTAAAGAATAGACGCACAATATTTTCATCTACCGATAAGGCGGAATCTATATGCACGAGGTTCCCCGGCATACCGCCTGTTACGTGGTATATTTTAGCAAGATCTTCATCCGTATAGTTCCAACCTAATGCTCTCACATCATCAAGTGTGAATGGATTGACCTTGAAATAATTATGAATGTAGGCTGCAATTAAGCTTGATTCGCCGATGATGCGGCCTTTCAATTCATCTACATGGGTTCCCATGAGAAGCACAAATACTTTCCCATGGTCGCGATAGGTTTCCATCAAGTCACGCAATATAATTGGCGCTTGTGGAACCGTATCCACAAATGCAGGATAATCATCTATGATGAACATGACCCGCTTGTCAAGACTCGCTTGAAAAACGCCACGCAATGCGTCCTCTAAGGTCTTAAAAGACCCGGATAGCACCTCTAGTTCTCTCTCAATTGATCGAATATGAATGGACTCATTCGCCAAACGTCCAAGCAGATATATGGTATGACTCTTGCCTAATCGAGCCTGTAACTCTCTAGCGATATACGTTTTACCAACGCTGTAAGGACCGTGTACAACACTCATTTCCATGCGGCCCTGATTGTACTGTTCCATTATGGCGTCAATCACCGCCTCATGGTTACTACACTTCATATAAGATCTCACCTCCCTTAAAATCAGTTCTCAGGAGTTTATTATATCATAATTTAAATAAACTATAAAATAATTTTTATAGTTTTTAACAAATAGATAATAAATTCATCTGTATCACATAAAAAACTCTTTTCCCATTACGAGAAAAGAGTTTCTTCTATGTTCATCTATATTTATTTTACTATGTTTGAAAGCATATGAATCATCACTGGTCATTGCTAAATTTCATGAGCATGATGCGGCGCACCGATTCATCAAGCCGTGCTTCGGAAATGGTTCCGTTCTCTACAGCCTGCGTCAACGCATCGTGAACCTCCTTGATGTGCTTAGCATGATTACAAACGATAACCATGTCGCTGCCCGCATTGATGGTGTGGACCGCATAGTCTTCGATTGACATGCCAGCAACGGCAGCACCAACCTCGATATCATCGGTAATCACTACGCCCTCAAAGCCAAGTTCCTTCCGTAACCAATCTGTAATAATCGTTTTAGAAAGACTCACCGGCTGATTGGCGTCGATAGAGGTGACTTTCACAGCATTCACCATAATCATAGGATGCTCCTCACTGGTCGCATCGATGAGCTGAGCAAAAACGCGACCATCCTCGTCCATGAGGCTCGCCTTAGACGCATCTAGTTTCATGCCTGGCACCGTGTAATCTCCGCCACCTGGAAAATATTCGTACCCTGTAAACACGCGATTCGCCGCATACCGTTTGGTAATGGTCTCACCAATGCGCGCCGCCCGGTCCACATCGCTCGTGTACGAGTAAAACGAATGGGTATTCACCATGACACCCAAATTGAGGTTGAACCCAAGGTCGCGCATCTCGATGGCCGTGCGCGTCGCCAAACTCGACACCGCATCAAGGCCCTGCTTCGATAACAGCTTAGGGTCCGTCCAAGGCAGCATCAGGCTAGGCCGGTACTGCATGCGTTCCCGATTCATGGCAATGAACGGCATCATAAGGCTCGACGTATTCGCCGTATCTCGTATACCTTGTGTGAAAGCCCGCACTTGTTCCTTGGATTCCATATTATCATGATCTAGCAAAATACCGCCTACGCGATATTTACGTATTATTTCTTTTTGTGATTCGTCAAACGTAGTACCTTGTAGGCCAATGAACATCAATTGACCAATCTTGTCCTCTCGTGACATAGTGCGCACACTGCGGTCCGCCTTTTCCGCAGCCGACGCATTCATGGCAGCAATCGCCTTATACCCTACGGGCGCACGGTCAGAACTTGTCGTCGTACTTGGCGCCTCTCGACTACATCCTACAAAGGTGCCCATCATGGCTATTGCCAATACACCGCAAGCCAACCTTTTTACGAACTGCTTCATCTCTCTCTACCCTCTATTGACAGCTCAAATACAATCAAGTTACGTTAAGACCTCTGTCCTCCCAGTCATCAGTCTATTGTTAACACTTTATACATTCTATTATATACCATCTGTTTCATTAATACCTCATTAAAAAACTACTATTTTTAACCTGGTGATTTGCCAATTCCGCATATTGATAGAAAGGAATGCATACAAATTGTAAGCTAGAGATTATTCAGACAGCCTCATGTTTACAAAATAAAAACTGCAACCTAGTCATATATACCGTAACTGATACATTCTCAGTATACATATAACTAGATTGCAGTTTTTTAGGATTATTTACGAGTACGATTAGCCTCTGTTTCATCGGATTCAGATGTGCTACCTGTCGTTTGTTGCACTGTGTTATGACGGGTCATCACTGTTTTAGCTGCCACCTTTTTTACAGGACCTGTTGGTAACACAATTGGAATTTGAGTGTTTACTTTCACAGGACCATTAGCAGGTACAGGAGCTTGAACCGGTGTCGATAAAGCCTTGACGATATTTGGTTGCGGTGCCGTTGGCGCTGCAGATTGAGCAGCCGTTTGAGCTGCCATCGATTGAGATGCTGCTGGCTGTGCTACCACTGGTTTTGGTGCTGGTTTAGGCGCATCCGGTTGTTGACGTGCCACACGAGCCGCCGCCAAAATCCCTGGGTTGCGATATAATAACTGACCACCTTCGGTAGACAATTTTTGATCATAATAATACACATCTGCATTATAATACTCGCTGCCACTGGCCACATCATAACGCAAACCAATCATGGTATATACCGTGAAATGTAGCAACCCGTCCGGTTTGCTACGGTCAATTGAATCGCGGTCCACATACCAATTATTGCCATTATAGGTGAAAGCATAAATATCTTGCCGAGCATCGGCATTGGGTATAACAGATATAAACAGCGCTGCTACAAACATAGCCACTGCACACATACGTTGAAACATGAGGCCTCCTCAATATGAAATACTACCTATCTTAATACTATATATATATACATTAATACATACTAATGGTAGATAGATTATGTAAGTATAAAAATGATTGTATACGATTTAACAACTTATTATACCACATTTTCTGAGATTACGTTCCTCTGACATCCCTACTTGGAATTAGAACAGGCGTGTAGTATTGGCTGAGTCCCTTAACACCTCTTCTAAAATTTAGAACAGGCCTGTTCTAATTCTAAAGACACCATATCAGGCTCATCTTAAAATTACTACACGCCTGTACTAATTTAAAATCCCCTTGATAGGTACCTAGATACTCATCAAGGGGATTATTTTAGTTGGTTTACGGTTACTAAGTAACCTTTAAAACCACTTAATTTAGTTATAAATAAGTCTTTATCATCAACACTCTTATTTTCTTTAATTCATATATCTGTATTTATAGATGCTTATTGCTTAACTCATATGTTCGCATTATAATTGACCTAAGATAGTCGGCGAGGTTGGGCCTCTCTTCGTTAATGGAGGGAGGGGTGCTCTATGAGTGATTATGAGTTAATCATGATAATTCTAGAGGTGATGACTGTTGTTATTGCCTTTGGTGCACTTGTGGCTCTTATTTGTCTTGGAAAAGACAAATAGCCCTTCGTTATCCTAGGATAGCTAGGTAACTGAAAGGCCATTTCATCACTTTCGTATTTCTTGAGATGAGCCTGACGGATCTACTCGTCTGACTATCTTCTTTTATTATAAGGATAATTATATAAATCGTCAAATTCGAATGAACTCAATACATATATAATGTTTTATAAATTAGAACAGGCCTGTAATATTTTCCGAGCCCTTTAATACCTCTCCTAAAAATTAGAACACGCCTGTTCTAATTCCGAAGACACCATATTTATAAAAGCCCCAGAGTACTAACAGCTAATATACACCGCTATTAGTACTCTGGGGCTATTTTATATATAGACTATATTTTCAGATTATTTTAGGTAAACATAGTTTAGAACTTATGTGTAAAGCCAGCGTTTACAGACCAGCCTGGTTTATAGTCGCCAGATAAACCTGTGCTAATATCAGCATAAAGGCTGTTGTTAGCATTGATACCATAACGACCACCGAATGCAAGGTCAGTCCATGTACCTTTAAGGTCTTGTTCTGTAGATTTCACAGTGGAACCACTTATGTATGTAGTTTTCACCGAGCCGGAGAAGGCATGGTTAACACCTACACGAGTATAGATGCTGCCTGCGCCAAAGGTCTTACCAATTTCAAGGCCAAGACCGCCAGCAGTACTGCTTACGCCAGCTTGGTCTACATGCATGGTGCCTGCATTAAAGCTATCTCCACCAAAGCGGGTATAGCTCAATTGTGCTTGAGGTTCGATGTATACACCATTTTGTAATTTCACAGTTTTACCATAGCGAGCGCCGATAATGTATGCATTAGCCTTCGTTTCGCCAGATAGGCTTTCACCAATTTCATTACGAGCTGTGAAAGTATTCGTTACGCGACCAACTTGGGATTCAAGTTGAATGTATTGATCTCGGCCGAGGTCTTTCAAACCATAGGCGCCAACTGCAAAGGCCTTTTCTTTGCCAGAGCCATTGAATACATAATCATCATGGCCACGAAGATAGGACACTTGACCGCCTACGGTCCAGCCGCTACCAGTTTTAGCGTCGTAACCACCTTGAATGCGTGTATAAGTTGTGTCGGTATCAATACCTTGTGCATCATAGCTGTATTGACCGCCACCGATATGGGCCCAAATACCTGTTGTTGCTCCTTGTTGCAATGCACGAGGACGATACGAATTAGTTAATGTGCGCCAGCCGTTGATATTGCTCATAATCGCGGAACGAGCGCCACGCATATGAGGAGTATCATATGCCGTTGATTGAGCTGGTTGTGGTGTTGGAGCCGGCGTTGGTGCTGGTTGTGGTGTTGGAACCGGCGTTGGCGCTGGTTGCGGCGCTGGTGTCGGAGCCGGCGTTGGTGCTGGTGTCGGTGTTGGATCCGGCGCTGGTGCTGGTTGTGGTGTTGGGGCCGGCGTTGGTGCTGGTTGCGGTGTTGGAGCCGGCGTTGGTTGCGGTGCCGGTTGTGGTGCTGGCGTTACTGTTGTATTGCCGTACACGTATTTACCTTGACCATTTTGGTCGGCTTGCCATGTAATAGCACCTTCTTTAGCATAACCAGATGTTACTACCTTAAAACGTCCAGATTCAGCACCTTCAGAAGCAATGGCTACTGTGCCTTCAAGGTTTCTTTCACCAGTTACATAATCATGGTAGTACACCTTGTGTGCAAGATTATCCAAAACCTTGTTTACATTATCCTCAGTAGACAAGTCCAATCCCTTGCGGCTGGTGTATAGATGAGCGCCAGAATTAGGGGCTGCACTTGTAATATGAATGTCACCACCCCAGAAGGAATCAGCCGTTAAACCATTATATGTTGTAGTTGGCGGTGTATATTCTGGATCCTCGGTATCTGCATATTCATCATTAGGATCATAAATAAAATTCACATGTCCTTCGAGCTTATCAATATAGAGTTTATTATGCTCATTTTGCTCTACTATATTTTGAAAATTACGATTCGTAGAGCCAACGAGTCGATGTACACGGCTAGGCATAGTACTACTATCAAGGTTAGTACCATCAAGGCCACCTTGATATAATAGCTCCCAAGCCCCTCTTTCACCAAGGAACACATTGATATGATCATATTTTCTGTCATTTTCATCAGCTAAATTGAAAGCTAGCCCAGACCAATTGGATTCCTCACCATCTATACCGATATTAATGGTTGAGCTATGAATTGGATCATGTTTAACTATAACATCGCCTTCAACGAATATTTTATCACCCGTAAATTCACCGTGATGATCATGGACGCCTATATTAATTGTGCCGCCTTGAGCAAGGGCAACAGGTGTACTCACTCTACCAGAATTATATACACCTTTTTTCAATTTAATGTCTCCACCATTTTTACTGGTAGCAAATGCACTATGACCATAGCCAATATTAGAATACCCGTCTTCAATAATAACCATACCACCATTCGCTACTATAGAAGATATATTTTTATCGTATTCTGGGAATACACGTATCATATCATCACTGTTAGCTACGAAGTCTGTATTATCAGTATACGGAGCAGTATAGGCCGCATCTACCATCATATTAGGCATTACAGATCCAGCAATCGCCAGTGCCACAGCTAACGATAGCTTTGCTTTACTTACATGTCTCATAATAGTCCTCTCACTCTCACAATGTAAACAAACTATAAATTATCTTAAATTATAATTTACAATTTGTTATTTGTAAATATGAGAGAAATAAAATTAGTACAGGCCTGTAGTATTGGCTAAGCCCTTTAATACCTCTCCTAAAAATTAGAACAGGCCTGTTCTATTTCTAAAGACACTATATTAGGCTTATCTTACTAGTTACTACAAGCCTGTAGTATTGCCTGGGACCTTTATACCTCTCCTAAAAATTAGAACAGGCCTGTTCTATTTCTGGAGACACTATATCAGGCTCATCTTACTAATTACTACAGGTCTGTAGTATTATCCGAGTCCCTTAATACCTCTCTTAAAAATTAGAACACGCCTGTTCTAATTTAAAATCCCCTTGATAGGTACCAAGATACTCATCAAGGGGATTGTTTTAGTTATGAACGATACCAATCATCAGATTAGAATTGGTAGTTAAGGTCTACGCGGTAGTAGTTGGAAAGTTTTTCGTTATCGCCGGTAGCCTTGTTTGTTTTGTTATTGAAGCCGTAGTATGCAGTGAGGCCTACGTTCTTTTGTAATGCGTAGTCAGCTGTTAACAACCAGCCTTTGAAGCCTTGGTAATTCATTGTACTAGTAGTTATACCAGGTGCAACTGTGGCCCAAGCCGTATTAGTTAGATCGTAAGCGATGTCCCATGTGGATGATGCAGCGCCTAGGTTTTGACCAAAGTTGAAGTATTGTGCTTTTACGTCCCAGGAACCGCGTTTTGCTTGGTCGTAGTCGCCGTAACCAAGGCCTGCAGTCCATGCAGAACCATGAGAAACGCCAGCGGCTTTCACCCATTCGCCACCAACCCAAACTTTATCAAAGTTCATGTCTGTGCTGAAGCCATACATGTTTTTGAGGTCGCCACTGCCGGATTTGTGCGCATTTCTACGGGCATAGAAGCCACCAAGGTTTACGTGTTTATTAAGTTGACCTTTAAGACCTGCATAGGTAAATGTTTTGTTGGATTTTTTAGTTAAGCCGTCAAAAGCACCTGCCACAGCATAGCCATAAGCTGCTTGGAATTGAACTTTATCGTTGCCTGCATTGAATTGAACGCCGTCGAATGTGTCATCATAAATTAAACCGTTGCCGAGCATTTGATCGAAGCGACCAGCTTTCACAGACACGCGTTCACCAAATTTATGATTTACATAAGCGCGGTCGATAGTAGCCGTTGCATTGCCACCATTAGTCGCATCGCCAAATTCAAAGTCCCCAGAAGTTACGCGAACGACAGCGTCTGTGCGGTCATTGACCTTCGCATTGAACTGAATGCGAGCACGCGCGTCGAATTGGGAACCTTTGCTGTAATCGCCCAAAGCGTTTACATAGTTACCATCTTTCTTTTGGGAACCAAGATAACGAAGACGCATATCGCCGGTTACTTTCACATTACCTACGCGGTCCTCTAAACGAGCCACGCGAACGCCCAAGTTATTCAATTCATTAGAAAATTCATCAGCCAAACGATTAATCAAGGCTTGTTGTTCCGCATTAGCACGGTCTTGGTTAGCAAGCGCTTTCGCCACCATTTGTGCCACTTGGAAACGAGTAATGCCATTTTCGCCTCTGAAAGTCCCATCTGGGTAGCCCGTAATGATACCAGTGCTAGCCAATTGAGACACGGCTTGGTACGCCCAAGAATCAGGGGTTACATCAGAAAATGGGTTCGCTGCAAACGCAGTTGTTACACCCAACACAGCTGTTGCTGCAAAGATAGCGGCAAATTGTTTTTTCATAACTATACCTCTCTCCAAAAAAGAACCATACACATCTGCAATTCGGCCCTACTAACACTGTATCTCCCTAACCCCTTATAAGTGATAACCGTTATACGCAGAATATAACATAAGTATAACATACTATAACAAATATTTTATATTTTAGAATAAAGTTCATTGCATTTTCATAGGATTGTAAAGGTACCCTCAACACCTGTAGAAAAACCGCTAATATAACAAAAAAGATGACAAAATATACATTTTGCCATCTTATTTCGCCATCTTTTTACATTGTATTAAGTTGTGCCAATCTATTGGATCAGAATTGGTAATTTAGCTCTACGCGGTAATAGTTTGGTAAGTATTCATTAAGGGAACCATCGATACGATGTGTTCTATTCTTGAATCCATAGTATGCATTGAGGCTCACATTGTCTTGCAACGCGTAGTCAACAGTGGCCATCCAGCCTCTAAAGCCACGATATGTAGTGGTAACAGATGGTGGTGTTGCATTATAATCCCAATGGTAATTATTGGCATCAAATGGGAAGTTCCACTTGGATCCATAGGACGCTAAGTTTTGATCAAAGCTAAAGTATTGTGCCTTTACATCCCAGGTACCTTTTTTTGCGGCGTTGTAATTACCATAACCAATACCAGCAGTCCAAGCATGGCTATGTGCGGTGCCAACCGCTTTCGCCCATTCGCCACCAATCCAAAGTTTATTAAAATTCATATCCGTGCTTACACCATACAAATTACCGTATGTATTATAATAACCGGTTTTATCTCTTCTATGACGAGAGTAGAATGCACCCACATCGATATGCTTATTCAATGTACCTTTGAGGCCTGCATAATTATATTGATCACGATCTGGCAAGAAACGGGTTTCATTATGCTCTGCCGTCGCATAGCCATGGGCTAATTGAAGTTGAACTCTATCATTCCCCGTGTTGAATTGAATACCATCGAATGTATCATCATACAATAAACCATTACCGATGACTTGATTAAAACGGCCCACCTTCACAGATGTATGTTTGCCAAATCGATGATTTACATACCCCCGATCCAGTGTAGGAGTGGATTCGTATTCACCGCCGTCGCCAAATTCCATTTGATAGGTTCTAAAACGAGCCACTACATCAGTGCGGTCATTTACCTTTGCATTAAATTGCACACGACTACGGATATCAAATTTAGATGGCTTGTAATATTGTCCGCCTTGCCCTATCAACACGCCATTTTTCGTAAAGGAATGACGCAATAAGAACTGCACATCACCGGAAACTTTCACATTACCTGTGCGGTCCTCTAAACGAGCCACGCGAACGCCCAAATTATTCAATTCATTGGAAAATTCATCGGCTAAGCGATTAATCATCACTTGTTGTTCCGCATTAGCGCGGTCCTGATTAGCCATGGCCTTCGCAATCATTTGAGCCATTTCAAAACGGGTAATTTCCTTTTGGCCTTTGAAAGTCCCATCTGGATAGCCATTAATAATGCCCGCACTCGCCAATTGAGATACGGATTGATACGCCCAAGAATCTGGCGTTACATCAGAAAATGGATTCACTGCGAAGGCAGTCGTTATACCTAGTATAGCCGTTGAAGCTAACATAACAGCAAATTGTCGTTTCATACTAAAACCTCTCAATTCTTACTACAATAATCTATACACACATTTATTAGAATTGGTAGTTCAACTCAACGCGATAGTAGTTAGCTAATTTACGATATCTTGAATGATATTCCGGACTATTTCTCCCTTTAAATCCAGCATAGGCACTTAAACCTACATTGTCTTGCAATGCATAGTTCACAGTTGTGAGCCAACCTTTATAGCCGTGGAACTCGATATGACCTGTGCTATCTGATTGTGTAGAATCATAGGCAATATTCCATTTTGAAGAAATAGCCCCCATATGTTCACCAAAGTTAAAGTATTGCGCCTTTACATCCCATGTGCCTTTTTTAGCGATGTCATAATCGCCATAACCGATACCAGCCGTCCAAGCATACGCATGTTTTGCTTGCGTATCTTTCACAGTTTCCGCACCAATCCAAAGCTTATTAAATTTCATATCTGTGCTAAAACCATACACATTTTTTAAGCTATTATCTAATACCTTTTGTGTATTAAAGCGTGTAAAGAAACCACCTACATTGATATGTTTATTTAATTGACCTTTAATACCTGCATAAGAAATCGTATGATTATACTCTGCCGGAACATTTACATAAAGACCTGTAAGTAAATACCCATGTGCGCCTTGGAATTGGACTTTGTCATTGCCAATATTTAGTTGAACCCCATCAAATTTATCATCATGGATCAAACCATTACCAATCATTTGATCAAAACGACCCGCTTTTACAGATACACGTTCGCCAAATTTATGATTTACATAGACGCGGTCAACAGTAAGTAGGCCAATAGACTCTCCACTCGGATTAGAGGCAGCGCCTAATTCAAAATTATCAGATGCAACACGTACAACCGCATCAGTGCGGTCATTTACCTTCGCATTAAATTGAATGCGAGCACGAGCATCAAAACGTGTCTTCTCACTATATTCCCCGTCGCTTCTTATAAAATCTGGTCCCATTGCTTTAGTGCCTAGATAGCGAAGTCGCACATCACCAGTTACCTTTACATTGCCAACGCGATCTTCTAAGCGAGATACACGAACACCTAAGTTGTTCAATTCGTTGGAGAATTCATCTGCCAAACGATTAATCATCGCTTGTTGTTCTGCATTAGCTCTGTCTTGATTAGCCATTGCTTTTGCAACCATTTGAGCCATTTCAAAACGAGTAATCTCTTTTTGGCCTTTGAAAGTCCCATCTGGATAGCCATTAACTATACCAGACGCTGCCAATTGAGATACAGCTTGATATGCCCAAGAATCTGGCGTTACATCGGAAAATGGATTAGCTGCGAATGCAGTCGTTACACCTAATACAGCCATTGCTGCCAACATAGGAGCAAATTTTGATTTCATAAAAATACCTCTCTAAAAAAACTATATATTCACACAATATAGTTGAATCAATTCTATATGTATCCTCGTTTCCATATATGAAAAGTATACAACTACAGTATTCTTTTATAGTATAGCAATGAGAAATAAATAATCATTAAGAATATTGTAAAATTTTCATATTATTTTCATTTTTAAGCAAGTATTACATAAAAAAGATGGCGAAACATACGTTTCGCCATCTTTGTTCATGTACTTAAACTACACTAATCTACGAGATTAGAATTGGTAGTTAAGGTCAACACGGTAGAAATCGTTTTGATCAGCACCGGCTTGATCTTTCCAATTGAAGCCATAGTAAGCAGTTAAGCCAACATTGTCTTGTAATGCATAGTCAGCAGTTGCCATCCAACCTTTATAACCAGCAGTGTAAGCGTGGTCCCAAGTACTGGACAAGATAGGAGCATTAGCTTTTTGGTTGAAGTATTGAGCTTTTACGTCCCAAGTACCTTGTTTAGCTTGGTCATATGCGCCATAACCAACACCTGCAACCCATGCTTGAGATTTTTCAATGTTAGAAGCTTTTAACCATTCGCCACCAACCCAAACTTTATCGAAGTTAATGTCTGTGTTGAAGCCATAGATATTTTTGTAAGGTTTAGCAGCTACAGGAGCTTTCAAATCTTCACCGTTTACACGTGCGTAGAAACCGCCAGCATTAACGTGTTTACCAAGTTTACCGTTCAAACCAGCTACAGCAAGTTGAGAGTTTGTTTTAGTAGGAGCATTATTTACGCCTTCAATAGCATAGCCATAAGCTGCTTGGAAGTTAACTTTGTCGTTACCAGCATTGAATTGAGCACCATCAAAAGTATCGTCATATGCTAAACCAGCACCTAACATTTGACCAAAACGACCAGCTTTAACGGATACGCGTTCGCCAAATTTGTGGTTTACATATGCGCGGTCAACTTTTACAGTTGTATCAGCATTAGCATCACCAAATTCGAAATCACCAGCAACCACACGAACAACTGCATCAGTACGATCGTTTACTTTTGCATTGAATTGCAAACGTGCACGTGCGTCGAATTTAGAGTTACCTTTTTCTTCATCTTGGTAACGAAGACGAGCATCGCCAGTTACTTTCACATTACCAACACGGTCTTCCAAACGAGCTACACGAACGCCCAAGTTGTTCAATTCGTTGGAGAATTCATCAGCCAAACGGTTGATCATAG
>JAIITD010000013.1 GCA_022737715.1 Veillonella sp. | reverse complement strand
CCTTCATTTCTATCTAAAAAGGCCATACGAATACGCATGACCTATACTGAATTCTATTCTATTATATCATGTTTTTTCGATGTAGTTATATTTCTTTCGTATACTAACTACTTAGTTAACTCATCTAAATCAGAATTATTCCCAATTACGAGTAATTTATCGTCTTCTGAAAGTATAGCCGTCGGGTCCGGTGGCACATCGAGACCTGTACTTCTTCTAACCCCTACGGCATTAAGATTATATTGCTCACGCAATTTAGAATCTTTTAAACAACGCCCTACCATGAAAGAAGGCATGTTGATTTCAATAAGGCTAATATTTTTAGATAATTGTAAATAGTCCATCACATGTTCTCGCGTTAACGATTGAACGAGTCGCAATGCCATATCATACTCAGGATAAATGACCTGATCCACACCGATTTTTTGAAGCATTTTACCTTGTAAGCTATTTTCTGCCTTAGCCACAACCTTAGAAATATGCATCTCCTTGAGAAGCATGGAGGTCATCAAATTTGCTTGGATATTGCCGCCAATGGCTACAATGACCATATCAAATTGACTTAATGCCAATGCTTTAATCGCTTCTTCATCAGTAGTATCCGCTACGATGGCATGTGTAAGATAGGGGGATATTTTTTGTACAATATCTGGATTGATATCTACGCCTAGCACCTCATGGTTCATGGATGCTAACATCTTGGCAATGGTCGTACCAAATCTACCAAGGCCTATAACGGCTATTGTTTTTTGTTTCATTATGTACCTCTTTTAGATTTACTATCGCTATAACATTACATTCTCTTCTGCATAGGAAATTGGCTTGTTTGGTTTCGTACGTAGTGCCCAGGTTCCAATGACGGTCATGACGCCTACACGGCCTGTAAACATAACCAAGATGAGAACCCATTTGCTGCTTTCAGATAAATCAGGCGTAATTCCCGTGGTAAGGCCAACCGTACCAAATGCGGACGTAACCTCAAACAGCAATCGGATGAAATCAAAGGGCTCATCCCATGCCAAATAGCACGTAGCTAACAATACCAATAATATGGAAAGAAAAATAATCCCATTTGCCTTAAGAACGGTGACCATAGATATGCGTCGACCGAACACCTCTACGGCTGAGCGGTTGTTGAACAATGTACACGATGCTAAGATAGCAACCATAACGGTACTGATTTTAACGCCGCCCCCTGTAGAGTTCGGGCCAGCGCCGATAAACATGAGTATAATACTGACAAACAATGTAATCGGACGCAGTTGACCATAATCGACAGTAGCTAGCCCCGCTGTACGCGGTGTAACCGATTGAAATAAGGAGGCCATCACCTTATCCCACACTGGCAGAGGGCCAAAGGTCTTTGGATTAGCCCATTCTACGCCGAGGAATACGATGGCACCCAGCGCTATCAACATTGTAGACCCTACGAGCATAAGTTTGGTATGCAGTTTTAAATCTACAAAGCGTCTCATCTTGCGATGTGACCATATATCAAAGGCTGCTAAATAACCAAAGCCACCGATAATAATTAGAGCCATCGTATTAATATTAAATAATACATCGCCTACCATTTTATAGGGCAAATCATTGTCAAAGAATACGAATCCTGCATTACAAAAGGTAGAAATAGCCTGCATAAAACCTATATAGAATGAATCATCTCCTATATATGGATGCAGTTGAATAGCATACAAAATTCCGCCTATACATTCAACGGCCAATGTATAAATGGTCAATTTTTTCGTTACATGAAGAAGGCCTGTCATGCCATCTTGACCTACATCTTCTGAAAGCAATAATCGATTCTTAAGGCCTACCCGTTTCCCCAATAATAAGGCAACAATTGTTGTAAAGGATACAATACCAAGCCCACCCAATTGAATAAGGATGACCATGACGATTTTTCCAAACAACGACCAGTGATAATAGGTATCTACAGTAGCTAGCCCCGTTACAGAAACGCAAGATACAGCGGTAAAAGCCGCATCAACGAGGGCTGTACCTTGTCCCTGTGCACTGGCTATAGGCAACATGAGAAGTATAGTTCCAACCGCCATGACCGTTAAAAAGCTAAGTGCTAATAATCGGTATGGATTCTGTTGCATATATCGTTGCACATGATGCGGTCTATGTTCTTGCCACATATGACTACTCCAATCCAGCTAGGCTAAGCGCTGTTTTTAATGATGGTAAAGCACTACGCCCACCGATGCCCTGTGTATTGAGCGCAGACACAGCAGATGCAAAAATGGCAGCAGCCTCTAACTGTTTATGATCTAATGCACGTAATATATCTATAGGCTGTACGAATTCATCATGCGGTGCATGAACTTTGCGAATCGACGCAGCCAGTTTCGATAAGAATGCACCGTGGAAACTATCCCCTGCCCCAGTCGTATCTACTACATGATCTTGTGGAAATGGTTGACAGCGATATGCCGTTCCATCAGGCCAAACAAAATAACTGCCATTGGCCCCATCGGTAACACCGGCTATTAACACGCCTCGGTCATGAATGATACGACAAGCCTCTTCTAAATTAGTAGTTCCTGTATATTTTTCTGCATAGTCGCGCGCCACAATAACGACATGAGATGATTCGGTAATTGGTTTCATATCATCATCGTAACGTTGAGCACCGCCATCTAGAGAGATAATAGTGCCACTTTGCCTAGCTATATCAATAGCAGTACGCATCAAATGGCGATGGCGCCCATTGATATGCACAATGGATGCATTTTCTATTAATCCTTGATAATCGCTTAAGAATTCTGGATCAGGCGCTGTAGAACGTTCAAAAAATACAGCTCGTTCCCCTGTCTTCTCCTTCACAAGAATCGTTGCGGTTCCACTCTTAGCATCCGCATCAACTTGGATACTCTCTGTATTGACATTATATTTTTGAAAGTCCTCTAGAATATAGCGTCCAACCATATCATCACCAATACGGTCAATCATAACCGTCCGAGATCCATATTTACCAGCCGTGGCTAGTGCGGTCGCCACCGGGCCGCCGCCATCTGTAGTTGACGCGATAGCCTGTTGTACCTCACGCCCTGTTGGAAAATGATCAACTACGATAAATCGATCTAAGGTACTAGCCCCAATACCAACTATATCTATCACTTCGTTAGGAAATGTATTCATACTAACCTCCTAATACCTTGTATAACTATATGTACAGAATACATTCCGACACATAAAAAGTAAACCCTAGACCACAATATATTCTAGCTGAACCGAGTAGTCCAGTTTAAAGTATAGATTGTAATCTAGGGTTTTAATACTAAGATAAAACGTACCTGTCAATGTTTGTAGATATTTATATGAGAGGTTGTTAGTGATAATTAGGACATCATACGTTCCATCATGTATTCAATTTCATCAGCACTTAGATTGTACATGGCTTGTACCATGCGGTTAGCTGATTCACCAGAGGCACCACTCTTAGCAATTTCCGCTTTCGCTTTCGCAATAAGAGCCTCTTTACGTTGTACCTCTGTATCTTCATCTGTTGGTACCGAAATATTGGCCTTACCTTGGCCAATACCACGGACCTCTTGGTTAGGATTTTCTTTAGATGTAGTCTTCGTATCTTGGGCCGCTACGGATTCTAGGGCAAAGGAGTTTTTACCCGTTAAAATATATTCCATAGCTTCCAATGTACTTTGCGTAATGTTAACAGTCCAGAATTCACCAGCTGATGTCAATTTGTATAATAGTCCATTATACGAAACTAGGCCTCGTTCTTCCCATAGTTTATACAACCAATTCAATTCATCTAAACGAGAATCCATAGCCACTAATGTATTGATATTCAAATAGCCTTGTTCCAATTGACTTACTACTTGATTGACAAATGGTTGTAAATCACTTTGCTTCATAAGTGCCATAAATGGCTTTTCACCACGACTCACCATATCTTCGTATGGTTTAAGCGCACGATGAAGCATCATACCATAGCCATCTACATTACCGCCTGCGCCACTGCCAAATGGGAACATCGGTACGCCAGCTTTCGCTAAAATATTGTATAAACTACGTTCGCGGTTATTAGCACTCCAATGAGCAGCACTCAATCTACGATACGCACGAGTCTCTAAATAGGTACGACCAAATTCGAACATATCCCCTTGCATAGCTGTTGTTGCTGCAGGTGGTACCTTACCGCTTGCAATATCGCGGTTTAGGTCACTACCATCAAATACGTTCAATTGATATAAATCGGCACCATCTACACCAGAACTTACTAAATCGGCTAAGTCTTGTTCCCAAACCTCCATTGTTTGACCTGGTAAACCATAAATCAAGTCAATCACAACGGAACATTGACCATAGGCTTTTAAAGCCGCTAATCGTTCGAGTACCGTTTCTTTTGTGTCTAAACGACCTACCATTTGGCGTACTTCAGTATTAAAGGATTGAATCCCAATTGACATCCGGTTAACACCATTATTCATCCATACTTCAAGATTTTCAGGAATCAAATCATGAATGCGGCCTTCTAAAGTCAATTCATAGTCATTGGCTAATGGTAAGTATTGCTTAATCGCCTTTAATAAACGTTCAGAATTTATTGGAGACAAGGATGTTGGTGTACCACCACCAATGAATACGGCATGGATAAGCCCATCCTTTAAACGTGGGCTTTCACTAGCCAACTTAAGTTCCCCAATAAGGCCATCAATATATTTGTCCTCTATACTCTGACTCGTACCATTTTGGAAGAATCCACAATACGTACATTTTGTCTTGCAAAATGGAATATGTATATACGCACACTGCATTTGCCCCTTCTTAGGAGAACCACTCATTACAGTATCCCATACAGATTGCGCTTCCTTCGGTGAAATTAAAGTCCCATTAAGACCTGCATGAACAACGCGCTTATGAGGAAAGGCACCGCTCATGGGATTATCACAGGCCAAGCCTAGTTGTAGATTCCGTTGTTTTTCTGGAATCGATTCAAAAAAACTTGCTAAACTCATACGTTTCCCCTTTCACTCGTTAGCCTTGCAACTTTGCAAGCACAGATTTAGCAAATTCTTTGGCATTTGCAAAATCTTGTTCATCTGGATGCGTTTCTGCCGCCTTATGCAATGCATCACGTTCAGGGCTTTGGCCATGAGCAGATCCTGGCGGGAACATTTTGTACATCATCTCGATAACCTTAGGATCGATTTTACCTTGGCATACAAAACCATCTACGAGAGCTTCTTTATTAGGCAATAAGGCAGATGCCTTTTCAATACTTTCACGAGCATGATCAGAATCGGCATACATGCCCAGTGTAGCAAAGAATACTATATGTTTATTGGTAAGGGTTTCAATCAACTTAGCCGCTTCTTTATTAGCTGTGCCACGATCCACCCAGAAACCTACAAATACAGTATCGTAATCCCCTAGATTGGCCGGTGCCTCTTTTACCGGTACACAAGGTGTACCTTCAGGCATAACAGAGGCCATCGCCTCCGCTACGCTTTTTGTATTCCCAGTGAGGGAAGAATATAAAATAATAGTACCCATATTTATCTCCTTACATTATGTATGATTAATCATCGTCATCTGTACCTTCGGATAGGTCAAATCGTACCGGAACAGTTACCGGTTGAATGTCATCTGTTGGGTTTTCATATGGTAATGCACGATTTACCGCAGCCATAGCCTCTTCTCTCAACAATGGATCATCGCCAGATTCCACATATTGTTCAACGGCATTACCATTTGTATCAATACGTACAAATACGTAAATTGTTTCATGAACTTCTTTATGTTGACGAATGTATTGTTGAGGAATCACCTTCTGATTATTTACAGCATTATAAAAGCCTTGTTTATCAAAATCGACATGAGCTCGACCATGACCACCACCAGAGCCCTTGCCCGTACCAGAGCCTTCGCCTTCGCCCTGTCCATCACCAACGCCCGTTCCTGTACCAGTACCATGGCCGCCACCTTCGCCGCCACCAGAGCCTGGACCATTACCGGCACCACCGCTTTCACCAGATACATTTGATGTATTTTCACTACCCTTACTTGGGACATCTACCGCATCAGGAATGTCCGTCGCTGTAGATGGTTCTACATTCGCTACTACAGCCTTTGTTCTTGCCGCCACTTCATCTGCAGACAATGGTTTTGGGAATAGAGATGACCTATCACCGCCACCACCACCAGCGTGACCACTACCGCCATCGTCGAGCACACTTTGGGTGAGATCGACTTCATAGGTTTCCTGCTCTTGAATGGCCGGAACCACTACGAAAAAGATAACGGCAATAAAGAGAATGATAAGATGAACTACGGCGGATATTATGGCTGCTTTTTTCCATGATATGCCTAATCCCATAGTTATCCTTTCTGTTCTGCTGCAATAGCTAAGCGTTTAACACCAGCTTGTTTAAGCATGTCCATAATTGCTACTACTTGTCCATGAGCAGAGCGTTTATCCGCTTGCAATATAACGCTAGCATTCGGATTTTGTGCAATTCGTTCTTTTACCATTGCTTCTGCTGCATCAATGCTCATTGGGACGTTATCAATCGTTATATGACCTTCTGCATCTAATGTAAGCACCACTGGTAATTGAGCTGGTGCGGATGCAGTTGTAGCCTGTGGCAACTGTACAGACAAGGCCTTTTGGGCAATTGTTTGTAAGCTATTCATCATGAAGAACACCAATAAGAAGAATATGATATCAATCATAGGGATAATCATGAATTCAGGCTTGGATTTCATACGAAAACTTTGTAAATTCATAGTTATTTCCACCCTTCTCGTTTTGCGGTAATGATGTTAACACACATGTTTTCAATTTGGTTAATAATAGAGTCCAAACGATGGCTAAAGAATGTATACACGATAAAGGCCATAATGGCTACACATAAGCCAGTTGCCGTTGCGATAAGGGCTTCCCCTACACCACCAGTAATGGCAGATGCACCAGCACCAGCATCGAGGATACTAAAGGAACCAATCATACCTGTTACAGTACCAAGTAAACCTAACAATGGGGAAATTGTAACGGTTGCACTTAAGTAATCCATATATTTTCTAAAACCTACTGCATCGACGCCCATTTGATCAGAGAATGCCGTTTTCATGCCTTCTTCAGTAGCACCATTTTTCAAACCAGCTTCAGCAATACGGCTAGCGATGGATGGGTTTTCTTTGATTACCTTTTCAATTTCATCCCATTTTTGTAATTTTGCATACTCATTAACCGCATGAGTTACTATATAGGTTTTCCCTGCATATTTACGATAGTAGAAAGTGCGTTCTACGGCGATAGCAATGACCATAAGAGACAAGAATAATAATGGATACATTACATACCCGCCACTATGAAACAAGTGAATGACATAATTTAGATTTTCCATACTAATAAACCTTTCTGTCTATTTATAGACTGCACATTAGAACCTGTACGTTCCTTGAATTCTTGCATAATCGCCTAACTTAAAGCTTTCATTACCATATAAAGTATCTCGTTTATTTGTGCCCTTCGCATCAAATGTATAGAATGCTTCAAGGAGTAAATCCTTGCGCGGCACATAGCCAGCACCGAATGTAAAGCTGCGGATACCATCGAGGTAACGATCCGGTACAGCACCTGTACCATTACCACCGAGGAATGAGCCATGAGCGAAGTATTTATAATCGATGAACGCGTTCCAAGATTTTGGAACATCGATATCCGCACGACCAATGTCTAGGCGAGCCATCCAGAAATGAGGTGTACCGCCCATTTGGTGACCTTTTACAGTAAAGTCTGCGGTTCCACGTTCATGGTCATATACAGTATTACCATTCATGTAGCGGCCAAATTTCGATCTATTTTGACCATAATCTACAGTAAGTACTGCACTTTCACCGATTTGATATTTAGCGCCAATGCCAAATACATTAGCTATATTGGAGAAGCTTTGTTCATCATTACCATTGCCATTAGCATTTAAGAATGTACGTTTACTACCATTAAAGGAGCGTAAGTACCATGCTTGTAAGCCAAGACGATCTCCAATTTGTTTCTTCACTTGAACAAACGCTGCCGTTTCAATAGGTGGAATTGTATCTTTTTCAAGAACTACACCTTCTGTTTGAATAATATTACCGATGATTTTACCAATCGCTTCACGTGGTAATTTATTTTCAGACTCTGCGTCGTGTACAACTTTTTCAAGATTATATAAATAGTTGTACATTGCTGGTGTCATGCCCCAACCATAATCGGAGCTACCTTCGCCCCAATCATCATAGGACATTGTAAAGTTCTTATTATAAAGGGCATCTTTAGCATCATAATCGCTAAATACATATTTTCCACTATCGTATTTATACGTTTTTACACCTAAATAGCCAGTAAATTCATAGTCGCTAGATGGTTGTCCATAATAATCATAGGATTGTTTAAACGTACCATCTGGTTGTTTAACCCAAACAGTATCTAACTCGCTATTATTATAGTTAGACCAGTTATCTGCGGCATTATATTTTGCGATTTCCGAAATAGATTGATTAATATCTGCAGCATGTTGATCAATATAAGCTTTTGGATTTATTAAAGCATCTTTATTATCAGTAGAAACAATGAGCCCCTTAGCCTTTTCTTTTAGGTATTCAGGGTATAAAGAGGAATTCACATTATACATGATTTCTCCAGTTTTATAGAGTTTCTCACCTGTATTCTTATTAGTGATTTCATACATTGCATAGCCACCAGATGGAATAGCTAAGGAGAATTTCTTATCAGCCATTTCAGATGGATATGCTTTAGTGAGAATATCTTGTAAATGTGCCATAACTTGTGCTTGCTTTTGTTGGGTTTCTACTAATTTATTATTAGCCTTTTCAATCTCTTGATCCCGATTTGGATTACTCCAGCTGAGGTTCAATGATCCTTTATACGCTTCATACTCATCCTGTAAATCCTTAAGCTGTTGATAGAAGTAAATTGTATCTACTTTACCTTTATAGGTAGATTCATAAATACCTGAAGGGCTATCTGGTGCTGGTGCATCATCACTGGACTTGCTTTCACCATCAGACCCTGTTTTTGTAGCATTATTGATATCGTAAGGATATTCGTCACGGTTAATACCAATTAACTCTGCTGCTGTTGGCGGTCTAGTAATCACCTCATGTACCACATGAGTATACGCAGAATCACTAATGCCAGTACTATGTTTAAAGCTACCGACACCAACGCGAACTTGTGTATCATTACCAGTCCATACGCCACGAACCCCATCATAGGATTGACCAAACCAATAGCCACTAGCACCCATAGGTTCGTTTAAACGACCTACAGAAACATCCCATTTCTTAACATGTCTAGTAAGATCAACCGTATCAAGGCGTTGATGGTTAAATCCTTTCGATTCAGATTTAGTCCAACTTGTATCAACGCCGCTCATACCCGTCATGCTACCGATAACGGAGAGATTTGTGAATGGGTTAAGACGAGCATCAAATCCAAGGCGAATCCGTTGTTCAAAGCTATGTCGATTAGAATCATACATATTCGCCTTAGCAGAACCGATGGCTGAATTAGAGCGGAATGGGGATTGCGGACGATTGGAACCATCATGAGACATCCAGCGCGCACGATAATCGCCGATAAACTCAATGCCACGTTCCTTGGTTGTATCAAAATCAGGACGAATAAAGTCAGTTAATTTAACAACTTCGGATATATTTTGTACGCCCCCTTCACTACCGGATGCGCCATTAGTTACGCTGCCATTTGCGACTTTATTACTATCTTTTCCGATTGGCGTAGTCTTAGCATCGCCACCGCCAAATTTGAGGTTAACGCCGATACGATATACACGTTCTTGCGTTGCTCGGTCATCATCGCGATGATTAAAGATATTGTTAATACCAAAGTACATCATGGCATTCTTATTAAATCGTTTTTGAACCATTAAGTTCCAAATACCAAATGTTTTCTTTTGGTAAACTTGCTTTTTGTATACGCCTGCATCACCGGATAAAATATCTGGCCAGTAGTTACCACCATTATTTAAGGTGTTACTATCTAGCATATTGATATAATAATCACCCCAAATAGATCCATTCCAACCAGTTTTTGGATTGTCATAGGTGACACCAATATCTACCTTATGTACCGGTTTATCCAATAATTGACGAGGCATAGTTGGGTCGCTCTTATTAATCGCATGTAAATAGGTATATCCTAATTTACCGGACCAATATTTGCCGAATTTTTGTTGAACTTCTGCTTGAAGGCCTGTGATTTCAGCCATACCGATATTCTTAAAGCTGTAAATCATATCCGGAGCGCGTTGGTATTTTGCGTCACCTTTCAAATATGGTGCAAAATCTTGGAATTCACCAGTGAAATAAACCGACATATAGTTTTTGATGCGGTTATGGAATACACCAACACGAGCATAGGTGTTTTTATTTTCCCCTTCTAAACTCATATCAATGTTGAGCGATTTTTCAGGTTTTAAATTTGGATTACCTGCCCAATACCAACCGAGTTTTGCAACACCAATACCTACTGGATTAGATGCATACATTTCCCAGTTATACCATAGTTCGCCCATACCAGGTTCAGTATAACCAGTGCCGACATTGGCCTTAAATCGACGATGAGGGTTGCCTTTCACATTATAGGTCATCCCCATGGAAGCTGATAAATTAGAACCAAACAAACTGCTATTATCTAGTCGGATAATAGGAACAAATGTAAGATTTTTATTCACTTGCCACGTATCGGAGATATAAGCATTCATCTTACGAATTGTACCTTGACCAGTCGTCAAGCGTTGGTCGCGATTGCGATACTCTTCTAAGAAGGCCTTGCCATTTAGTTTAGGTGCTTTTTTACGCATTTCAGGATCACTAGACTCGCCATATTTAAAGTAGTCACCTACGATATTTGAACGAGTATTAGCCATATCCGGATTTTCTGCTTCTAATCGAGATTTTAATGCATTATAACGATTTCTAAAATCATCGGATATAGGTTGATTATTAGGAGATGTACTAGACCAAGAGCTAATAGCCCCTTCAGATAAACCATAATTTACATAATCATCATATGTAATCCCCGGTTTCTGAGCATCTGTTTCAGCACCATAGTATTCATAATCCATATCCCATTGCGGCATACCGCTACTAGAGTTTATGAATTTATAGTCATGAATATGGGAATAAACCTTAACACTGTTATCCCCTTTTTTACGCACAAGACGATCTAGCTTATCGACAAGTAAGCTCTTATCATACGCCCAAGGGTCGATATACATGGTACTCGTATTAGGGGAACTCTTTAGACGGCTGCCAGATCCTTCTTCACGAGCATAGCTAACACCATAACTAAGACGATGCTTATTATTAAGCTGCGTATTCGCATTGAGTCGAACATCTAATTGACGATGATCGATATTGTCAATATACCGTAACTCATTAGAACCTTCATAAGATGATCGGCCCGTATAATTGATAAGTGCTACGTCATCCTCTTTGATACGAGAATAGTTTGTTTCTACTGTCCAATCGCTTTTACCAGCTTTAGCATTCCATGAAAGATTAATCGTATTACGGTCTGCTGTTCGTTTGAAATGTTGTTGCGGCTCTAAATCGGAATCAGAATGCTTAATGTCTCGTACAAGGTCTTCTGTATATCGATTTAAACGCATTTCAAATTTATTGTTCTTATTCGCTTCATACGTTGCTACAAAACCTATATCGGATGCATCGCCATAGTAGCGTAGCACATTGGGTTTAAAGTTATGCTTTGCATAGTCAAAACCCATCCCCGATGCACGGCGTTTAACAGATGCAAGAACCGGCATTAAATCGCGTTTACTACCGGATAAGCCAACCTTTAATTTCCCCATCTGTCCAGAATCGGCACGAATGTAAAAGTTTTGGAATGGGAATAAATCACCATCGCTCTTGCGGCGCATACCTTCCGCATTCACCTGCAATGTCGGTTTTTTAAGAGCCTTCTTAGTGATGATATTAACGACACCGCCCACGGCATCTGAGCCGTACTTAGCACTGGCTGCACCTTGAATAACCTCAATGCGTTCTACATTTTCGGCACCTAGCCGTTGAACTTCATCAGCGGCACCAGAGTACTTATCAAAATCACCAAGTACTGGTTGCCCGTCCACAAGAATCAATGTATGACGAGCCTCTGCACCGCGAATGGATACACCGACGCGCCCCATGGCATCAACGGTTCTAGAAACACCCGTTTGGGTAAATATAATATCTTCGACGGACTTCGCCTGCTTCTTCTCAATCTCTTTTTTGGTAATGATTTGCACTTGCTGTGGATTTAACTTTGCTTCTTCTTGAGCCCATGTGCCTTGTACATGAACTACATCTGTCGTAACGGCTGCATTATCCGCCATAACGACGAGAGGTGCATTTAGCCATAATGCAACCGCACTAGATAGGACTAAATAGCGTTTTGTACGTTCCCATCGATTCACTGTTGCCTCCTCACAATCCTAATTCTCTCAACGATACATATAAATTTACAAAGCCTATATCCTATATTCCGGGCATATAAAAAATACACTTTGCCAACACTGCAATGACATTGAAAATCATTTACAGTTTTATGTTAACAAAGTGTATCTTGTATATCTACTCCGAATAGACCAAAAATATACGTTTTGGACTAAAATGACTATAAATTTTAGAATTTATATGTCATTTGGAAACGAGTATAGTTCCCAAGTTTAAAGTTTTCGGCCCCATATAAGGTATCTCGTTTGTTGATGCCTTTCGCATCAAATGTATAGTATGCTTGTAAAAGTAGATTCTTCGCCGGTACATAACCACCACCAAAGGTAAAGCTCTTAATACCATCTAAATAACGATCTGGTACTGCCTCAGTACCATTGCCACCAAAGAAGGAACCATGAGAGAAATATTTATAATCTACAAAGGCTTCCCAAGAGCCGGCTTTTTCCATGTCCGCCTTTCCAATATCAAAACGCAATGCCCAAAAATGAGGTGTACCACCAACATCGCGACCTTTCATATCAAAGGTAGATGTGCCAGCCACATGTTCATAATGCGTATTGCCATTCATGAAACGACCAAAATCACTACGATTTTGACCATAATCAAAGGATACACTAGCATTACGGTTCAATTGATATTTAGCGCCGATACCAAATACATTGGCTACATTGTTAAACTCATGAGCTTCTGTACTGTTACCATTTGCTGTATAGAATCGATAATCGCTACCACCAAAGGAACGTAAATACCATGCAGCTACGCCAAGACGCGGAGTTACCATATGTTTAACTTGTACATAAGCAGCCTTTTCAATCGGAGGAATGGTATCACTTTGCAATACGACACCAGTTGTAGGGATGATGGCACCTGTATACTTACCTAGTGCTTCCCTTGGCAATCTACTATGGCCATCTGCACTTTCTAGCATACGAGTTATATTATTAAAATAGGATGCTATCAACATTGGATAGTGTGCACTGCCATTTACATTAATTACATCTGACATACCAGAGTCTTTAACATCAATAGCATTAACCTTATAAATTTTATCAGACAAACCATCCAAAGCAGAGTCATCAAATTCAATAGTATAAGTCGCATCTTTACTAAAGATAAGCTTAGCCCGTTCTTCAGCTCTAGCACGATAGGACGCATTTATAGCATCCTTATTCTTATCATACCAGTTGGCAAGGAATGTCTTACCATTATCGGCTAATACGGATGTATCACTTAATTTCACTTCATACAATGGATCATTCTTAGTTAACCCCAACTTACCCGGTGCAATATTTACATTCATTGTACCTTCGTCAGGAACCCATTGCTCAGTATCTTCATCATAGTATTTATCCTTATACACCATTTTAACTGGTATTTCAGGCATTTGAATCAAAATAGTTTGCTTATTCGCATCAGCGCCATATGCTTGTACCGCAATGTCTTGCATCCGACGTACCACATCGAATTGAGCAGTCCGTATTGGTTCTTGTGCCTTAGCTACACGTGCTTCTACATCTGGTAACGACGCTTGCATATTAGCTAAATTAGCTTTTAATGGTGCCAATTGAGCTTCAGTCCATCCATCAAGATTTTCCTTAGACCAAATATCCGATTCCAAATCGCTAATATTCTGCTTTAATGTTGTTAAATCAGATGCTAATGCCACCTCTTGGTCATGTAAGGCTTTCAATTGTTGATAGAAATTAATCGTATTCGGTGCATTGGGAATAACAAGTTCTTGATTACTACCATCAGCAGCGCCTACAATACCGATGAATTCCTCAACAGTTGGAACGCGGTTAAATTTCGTATAAATACCATGAGTATATGCACTATCTGTAATGCCGGTACTATGTTTAAAGCTACCTGCACCAACACGTACTTGTGTGTTTTTATTAGTCCACACACTGCGAACACCATCGTATTCTTTATTGAACCAATAACCGGTAACCCCCATAGATTCACTAATACGGCCCACACTGTGATCCCATTTAGCACTATGATGCGTTACATCTAATTCTTCAAGGCGTTGTTTATTGAGTCCACTAGAACCTTCTGTAACATGACTGCTATCTACACCGCTTTGACCAGATGCACTACCTACGACACGTACATTAGTTGTATCATTTAAACGTGCATCAACGCCAACGCGTATCCGTTGTTCCAAGCCATGTTCTTTCGGATCACCTAAGTTTTTAGTAGCCGCATCAGAGATAGAGCTTGTAGGGGTGATTTTTGTGGCAGGACGATTAGAGCCTAAATGGCTATCGGAACGTACCCGATAATCTCCTACGAGTTCTACCCCCTTCTTCTTAGATTCATCAAATGGACGTGCTAAGAATCCTTCAAGTACAGCAGGTGGTAAAGCCAACAGTTGTTCTTTTGTGAGTTTAGATTTGCTTTCACCAGAACCTAAACCAAATTTCATGTTCAAACCAATACGATATACACGAGCAGACATAGCACGGTCATCATCACGATGATTAAAGATGTTGTCGATACCAAAATAAACGCGAGAATCCTTGTCTATTTTTTTCTGAATCATAAAGTTCCAAATGCCATATGTCTTATGTTCATACATATCCGCAGAACGTTTCGTATTCATGTTATATCGAATAATGGAACGATCCGAATTATCTGGATCCACGTAGGATACCATATAATTGCCACCGCCAGATAAGGAATTACTATCCAGCATGTGAATATAGTAATCACCCCAAAGGCTACCACTCCATCCACTAGCTTGATCTTCAAAATCTACACCGATATCAACCTTATGACGCGGTTTATCTAATAGTTCGCGTGGCATATCTTTATCAGTCTTATTGATAGCTCGTAAATATGTATAGCCAAGACGTGCCTTCCAGTGTTTATTTAAATTTTGCTTAACCTCAAATTGAAGGCTTGTAATTTGTGCCTTACCAATATTTCGGAAACTATAAATCATATCAGGTGCATGAGAGAATTTAGCAGCACCATAGCTTGTGGATTCATCATATTGAGGATAGAAATCCATTAGATAGCCTGTATTATATACAGACATATAATTTCGAATATTATTGTGGAATACTGTCACCTTTCCATAGGTATTTTTATTTTCACCCTCTAAGGATAGGTCAAAGTTCATCGCTTTTTCTGGTTTAAGATTTGGATTGCCTACCCAATACCAACCGAGTCGCGCTTCCCCGCCTCCGATAGTAGCAAACGTAATATTAGGGCCATACATTTCCCAGTTGTAGTATAGTTCGCCCATACCTGGTTCAGTATAACTAGTCCCTACATTAGCCTTGAATCTGCGATGTGGATTTCCTTTCACATTATGAGTCATACCTAGATTGAAAGATAGGTTAGATCCAAATAAATCACTGTGGTCTAGTCGAACAATCGGCGACAATGTAGTGTTTTTATTCACTTGCCAAGTATCTTGAATATAGAAATTTTGTTTCTTAATTTCAGCACGACCTGCTGTTTGTTGATTAACACGTTTTAAATATTCTTCTTTAAAGTAAGAACCATTTAATTTCAACTGCGTAGAATCAAAATCAGATACAGCACCATAGTAGAAACTTGGCAAATAGGCATCATGTAATGCAGGATAGTACTTGCCATTAGCATCGGTTCTACCTTCTTTATTAGCATGATAGTCGGCGATAAACGCTTGATTTTCTGCCAATAAACGGCGAGCGAATTGTTGGTACCGTGCATATGCCTCAGGATTGCGATTTTTTAAGGAATTTTCTGTCGTAGGACCATCAACTAAGCCCATAACAGCAGATGAATCACTACCGGTCGTATCTAGATAACGAATGTAGTCCTCATAGGTAAATTCTGGCAATGTACTAGCGTCATTTTTATCGCCATTATACCATTCTTTTTCTTTATTCCACTGCTCTACACCGGCTTCATTCTTTTTGAAAGAATGATCGTAAACAGTTGAAGATGGCACACCATTTCTAACGGCCAAACTCTTATCATAATCCCATGGATCAATATGACGTTTATATGTTGTAGGCGCATTTTTAAGACGGCTACCTTCACCGGTTTCACGTACAAAACCTACACCATATGACAAAAAGTGTTTTTTGTTAATTTGCGTATCTCCGCCAAGCGTTAAATTCCACTGGCGGTGGTCCACATTATCTACATAATTTAATGTATTTTTACCTTCATACGTACTATTGCCATAGTCACTTGTTAAGGTTACATCATCTTCTTTTGTACGCGTATAATTTAACTCTGCTCTCCACGAGCTTTTATCATTGCGACCATTATAGCTTAAATTTAGATTATTTCGATTTAAATCACGTTTATAGTGAACTTGTGGCTCCATATAGGAGTTACTACGCTTTACATAACGTTCTAAATCCTCATTATATCGCTCCACACGTAGTGCTAAAGATTGTTTATCGTTAATATCATAAGTAGCAGCAAGACCAATATTAGAATTTGTTCCATAATAGCGTAACGAATTCTTTAAGAAACCATGATCCTCATCGCTAGTCATGGAAGTAGAGCGCCGCGCTTCACTAGCGTATATAGGCATAATGTCCCGTTTACTGCCATGAATATTCATTTTAAACTTTCCTAAGGATCCAGAATCGGCACGCATAAAGAAATTGGAGTATGGCACTATGTCTCCATCGCCCATGGTTCTACGGCCTTCTGCATTAAATTGTACGGACGGTATGCTCCGCGGTTTATTAGTGATTACATTGATAACACCACCAATAGCATCAGAACCATATTTAGCACTGGCTGCCCCCTGAATAATTTCAATGCGTTCTACATTTTCCGTACCAAGCCGTTGTAATTCATCACCAGCACCTTGGTATTTTGCAAGATCCCCCATGACAGGTTGACCATCTACCAGAATTAATGTGTGTCGCGGATCAGCACCGCGAATAGAAACACCAACACGCCCCATAGAATCTACCGTTCTAGATACACCGGTTTCAGAAAACACAATGTCCTCAACAGATTTTGCTTGCTTCTTAGCAATATCCTTTTTAGTAATAATTGTCGTTTGTTGGGATTCTAGTTTAGCTTGTTCTTCCGCCCATGTCCCCTTTACATGAACTACATCAGTAGTAACTGCCGCATTATCAGCCCAAACAACGAACGGCGCATTCAACCACAATGCGACTGCACTAGATAATACTAAATAGCGCTTTGTACGGCTCCACCGATTCATTGTTGCCTCCTCTTATAATCTCACTCAACTATATGCATCATCACAATTAGCAATAAAAAAATACACTCTGCTAACGCCAATGACATTGAAAATCATTTACATTTAATATGTTAGCAAAGTGTATTATGCATATCTACTCCGAAAAGACCAAAATTATACGATTTTGATACTTTTGTTAGATATAGTTAAACAATATGTAATTATACTCTACGATAATCACTCGGTGTCATACCGACAAATTCCTTAAAGGTGCTTGTAAATTTACTACCATTTTCATAGCCTACGGCATTGGCAATTTGTAGGATGGATTCATCCGTTTCTTGCAGTAAACGTTTTGCCTCATTAAGGCGACATTCTTTGATGAACTGATGAATCGTCACACCATATACGCCCTTAAAGCAACGCTTTAAGGTTGATGCAGGGACATCAAAGTCACGAGATAAATCATCAATGGTAATGCGTTTGACGAAATTCTTAGACAAATATTTACTTACCGCTTTCACAATATCTACCTGTTGCTTTCGGTAACTCCCTCGTTTTTCATGGGAGTCTGTAGAGATTACAGATAATAATAAAAATATTTCTACAATCTTGATCTTAAAATAATGAGACCTAATAGGATCTGGCACATTATATAAACTGGAAAAAATTTGGCGAACCGACTCGGTTTCCTCCATCATCATACCAAAGTCTGTATTTTCACAAAATCGATTCGCTATGGCAGCCAAATCAATCTGTGTATCTGCTACAAGGGTATCTAATACATGCTGAGCTCGTTCTACATCTACTAATAGTACTATCCCTTTAAACGATTTTGTAGGGAAGTAATTTTCATGTTGATAATCGGACCTAATATGCCACCCTAACGACATATCCCCTGGCCCCATATACAAGTATTCTCCAGATGCGAATTTGCATTCAATACGGCCCTCTTCACAATGATTAATTGCAAAGGTCTTTGTATGAGATTGGGCGAAAAATTGAATCGTTTCACGCTTTACATCAAGGAATAGCAAATCAATACCATCAAATACGGTATGTCTAGCTATACATACCCCTGATTGTCCTTTCATATGAGCATGTGGATTCATAATATCACCATATATATATAAATTATAAACAATACATTAATAGTAATTATTTTGAGATTAATTGTCAAATTCAATTTAGTAATAATTCATGTAATCTTTATTAAAATACGAAATATACATTCATCTTCTAAATATAATTGATGGACCTAAAAAATCCTCCCATTAAAGCATGCGCTAATGGGAGGATTTTCATATTATTATTAATTTTTTGTTTTAACTACAAATAATAATGCTATAACATGAGCAATCCATACGACTGCCATGATGATAAGGGCAATAGGAATATTTCTAGAAAAATAGGCACCTATTAGCATGATTGTAGTTACAGAAGCTAAAATGGACAACTTTGCCCGCAACGTCAATGCTTTATCGCGTTCATACGCACCAACTGTCTTTTTATATAATTGGGACTCCAAAAACATTCTGTGAAAGCGTTCAGATCCACGAGCTAAACAAAATAAGGTAAGCATATAAAAAGGAACTGTTGGCAATATTGGTAATACGATACCTGCTGTACCAAGGCAAAAACTTATAGCGCCAATGGTTAAGAATATATATCGAATTACTACATTACTATGTTGCTCAGTTGTTTTCATTACTCCTCTTCTACGTAATTAATAACTTTCCCTTTTGTTTTAATGAAGTTAGGAGTAATAAGAACAAGGGCTGCAATAACAACGACGCCATAAATACCAGCCATGCCAATCCATTCAAAGGCATTACCAAGTACAAGGCCCATTACAGCAAAGTCCGCATCGCCGAATGTTGTGTTTTGGAAACCTAATTGACCTAGAACTGGCAATGCTAGTGCAGGCAAGAATGTAATAGCCAAACCGTTAAGGAATGCACCTACTGCAGCACCGCGACGACCGCCGGTAGCATTACCATAGATACCTGCTGTTGCACCGCAGAAGAAGTGAGGTACAAGACCAGGAATGATAAGTACGCCACCTACAGCACCTAGAATAAGCATACCGATGATACCACCGATAAAGGAGCTAATAAAACCTAATACAACGGCTGTTGGCGCATAGGTAAAGAATACGGCACAGTCTACTGCTGGAATTGCATTAGGAATGATTTTTGTAGCAATACCTTGGAACGCTGGAATCAAATCACCCAAGATCATACGAACGCCAGAATATACGATAGCTACACCTACAGCAAAGTTCATAGCGCTCATAACTGCAAATAGGTATGGGCTCATAGAACCGGATAAGGTTGCCACGAATTCAGAGCCAGCTGCAATAGCGGCGATTAAATAGAATACAATCATGGTCAATGCAGTAGATAACGTAGAGTCACGCAAGAAGCCCCATTTTTCAGGAATTTCAATATCTTCTGTACTTTCCTCTGCCTTACCTACATATTTTGCTACCCATGCAGATAAATAATAACCTAAACTACCAAAGTGGCCCAATGCGATTTCATCGCCATCAGTAACTTTAGAAGTATAGCTTTGACCGATAGCTGGAGAAATGGCCGACCAAGCGCCCATTAAGAAGCCACCTACAAGGATCAATTCAATACCGGATAAACCTGCAGTACCAAGTACAGCAGACATTAAACAAGCCATGAATAAACTGTGGTGACCGGTAAGGAATACATACTTAAATTTGGTGAAACGAGCAATTAATAAGTTCATCAATAAGCCTACAACAAGGATAGACATCGTTTCAACACCAAGCACCTTTTGTGCTACCGCTACGATAGCTTCATTATTTGGTACAACACCGGTAATATGGAATCCGTGTTCAATCATTTTTCCAAGTGGATCAAGATTGCTAACGATAACACCAGCACCAGCAGCAAGCATTAAATAACCAAGAATTGGCTTTAACGTACCAGTCATAATTTTATGAAATGGTCGTTTCAAAGCAATTAAACCAACGCAGGACATAATACCAATCAACAACGCTGGCTGACTCAATACATCTCGTAAGAATTCTAATATCATTTCCATAGAATTATCTCCCCTATGAATTACTTAGCGATTTCTTGTAATCGTTCCAAAATATCTTCTTTAATTTTCTTTTTATTAATATAACTACGTACGATAGCTACATTCTTGTCTTCAAATTGTTCTGCTAATTCCTTTACAGTAACAATTAAGTCGGCCTTGCGACCTTGAGCCGCATTAAAATCGATTGATTCTACTTGTGCTTCGATATTATTTTCAGCACAAATTTCTTCGATTTTCATTTTTAACATCAAACTAGAACCGATGCCATTACCACATACAGTTAAAATAGAAATCATAGTTTACCTCCAAAATTACGCTTCATCAAGATGTTCCGATAAAAAGGCTTCTACATCTTCAATACTTTCAAAATTTACCGCTGCATCAAGAAATTCTTCATCTTCAAAGAGCGTCGCAATATCTGTAAGCAATTGAATATGTTCTTCCTTATTCGGCGCACATAAAAATACCGCTACTGATACAGGATCATTTTCTGGGCTACCAAAATCGATAGGTTTTTCTAACGTTACCAGAGCCGTACCTACTTGTTTAGCCCCCATCTCTGGACGCGCATGAGGCATAGCAAGACCCGGTGCCAATACGATGTACGGCCCCATCTCACGAACTACGTCAATCATAGCCTCTGTATATGTAGGATCTGTAAAACCAGCATCGACCATGAGCTGACCACCGTGGCGAATCACATCTTCCCATGTCTCAGCAGGATAATGAAAGGATACATTATCCTCTGATAATAAATCTTGTAACAAGCTAACACCTCCTATACTCACAACTTGTATACTCATATTATAACTAGGTCTAGTTAAAATGCCTATACCTTATGTATTTATTTACAAAAAAAGTTAGACCCCAAAAGGGTCTAACTTTCGATTATTCACATGGCATGTATAAGAGTTGCTATTATTGGAAGAGTACAAAAAAGATATTTTATATACATACGCCATGTCAATATTTAGTTATTCAAGTACTCTAAGTGTTGCTTATTAGATGCATCTGTACGCGTTCTAATAGCCTCTACTAATGGTTTCAGGATTTGATATTCCTCGTCTGTCAAACGGAACGAGCGACATTCGCGCTTATACATACGAGGTCTACGACCAGAACCTTCTCTCTGTCCGCCCCATGTCATTAACATATACCTCTCTCTAAGGATCATTATATTATTGTCTCTCACAATAATTAGTATATGCTATTTTATGCGGATTTTCAAGATTTTTATTCAAATTTATAAATAATTAATTATTTGCTTCAGCAGCCGCTTTTGCAGCTTCTGCAGCTTTTTTCAAATTAGGCACAGATGTTGGGCACGTAGCTGGAGTGCACGCACCATTAGGACCTAAATCTTCAGAGCGATTTACAAATGTAGTATGTAACATATGATGCGCTTTGTGGCTCATAGGTTTGCCATCAAAGAAATCAGCATATAATTTTTGAATATCTGGGTTATCGCAAGAGGACTTAATCGCCACTTCGCTATCGCGCGTATACAAGGAAGCAATACGAGCTTCACGAGCTTTGTCGGCCATAGGTAATTTAACGCGTGGTTGACCACCGCCACCGATACAGCCACCGCGGCAAGCCATAACTTCGATGAAATCATAATGGATGTTTTCTGCGCGCATGCGTTCAATGAATTTACGCAAGTTACCAGTACCATGAACAGCCGCTACATGTAATGTTTTATCACCAATCACTACATCAGCTTCACGTGCACCATCCATACCGCGAATAGCTTCGAATGGAATCAATGTGCTAGGAGCATCTTCACCTGTTACAAGTTTATAAGCAGTACGCATAGCTGCTTCCATAACACCACCTGTATTACCGAAGATGATGCCGCCACCGGATGCTTCACCCATCAATGGATCAAACGTGGAGTCTTCCAATTCATCAAAATTAACTTCTTCTGCACGCAACCATTTAGCAAGTTCACGTGTAGTAATACAGTAATCTGTATCGCGCATTTCTGGCGATTCCCAGTATTCTGCAGAGGAATTCATTTCGTCACGACGAATTTCAAATTTCTTAGCAGTACAAGGTGTGACCGCTACTGCTACCATTTGTTTTGCATCAATGCCCATTTTTTCAGCAAAATATGTTTTTTG
>JAIITD010000193.1 GCA_022737715.1 Veillonella sp. | reverse complement strand
TATTTACCAGGTTCTTTTGTCATGAGGTAACGAGCGATAACACCATCGGCGATAACTGCATCAACACGACCAATACCAAGATCCATGAACGCACTTACAAAATCAGCATAGGATTTGATTTCTTTAACGGTTTTACCACTAGGATCGTTTTGTAATGCTGATTCGCCAGTACTAGCTTGTTGTACACCTACGACCTTGCCAGCAAGATCAGATTTACCCTTGATAGCATTATCATCATTACGAACAACGATGTATTGTTTATCTTTCATGTACGTATCGGAGAACAAGATATTTTTCTCACGTTCAGGAGAAACGGTTAAACCATTCCACAATACGTCGATTTTCTTAGATTTTAACTCTGCTTCTTTACTGGACCAGTCAATCGCTTTAAACTCAACGTCCATACCAGCGCGCTTAGCAGCCTCTTTAGCCAAATCGATATCTAAACCTACGATTTCACCTTTATCATCTTTAAAGCCCATTGGTGGGAAGCTATCATCTAAGCCAATAACAATTTTCTTAGGTAATTGAGTATCAGCATTCTTTGTATCACTACCACAACCGCTTACAAAAGCCATCATAGAAACTGCAGCCAAACCTACAGCCATAATCTTTTTCCAGTTCATAATATCCTCCACACAATATGTTTTAGGTCATGTTTTAACTCATGAACCTATTATACTTTAGCGTGTTAAAGTTGTAAATAGTTAAATCAATAAATTTACAAAATTATATATCATGGGTATCTCTATAATGTTTTATAGCGGCTTGAAGACGTAGTTTATCCTTATATGGTGCAAGTTGCAGATCTAAGGGCACTACATAAATGCCACCATGCGTATTGACAGCTTGCAGTTCTTTCCAGTCAGGTGTAAACCCAACTACGCTTTCAAAAGGAACATACACATAGTAATCGTCTAAATTAATGGCACTACGGAAATAGTCACGTAAATTTGTCGGTCTCTGCTTGATGACAAAGCCTTTTTCACAAATATATACAAGTACCACATCGAGCCCGTGTACCCACCATAATAAGCAAACAACTAAAGCATAACAAAGCATGCGATTACCTATATCATGTGGAGCCCATTTAATGAGGGCAACACAAATTACAATGCCTAGAATCCGCCCTAGCCACTGTACGGCCTTATGTGTGGTGACCATGTGCTTCACACGGCCACCTGAAAATCGTTCGCTTACCTCTTGTTTTGTCATAATTGACCTCAAAAGTGTATGTAAATACTTATTTACGGCAAAGCCCCATCGCTTGTTCAACCTTGCGATACATAACAGATGCTTTTGCATGCGCTTTTGCAGCACCTTCATCTAAGATGATATCGAGTTCTGGGCTTGTTATAAGTTCATTGTAGCGTTGTTGAATTGGTTCAAGTGTAGCGACGAGCAAATCGGCAATATCCGATTTAAATGCGCCATATCCTTTGCCGGCATACATTTCTTCAATCTTTTCATAGCTATCTTTTGTAATAGCACGATAAATGCCCATAAGGTTAGAAATGCCCGGTTTATTATCCTTGTCATAACGCACAGCATTATCAGAGTCTGTTTGAGCGCGTTTCAATTTCTTAACGATTTGATCCGGTGTATCAAGCAAGCGAATCGTCGCATTTTGATTGTCATCGGATTTACTCATTTTCTTTGTTGGTTCTTGTAAGCTCATTACGCGAGCGCCACCTTCAGATACCTTGATATCTGGTATAACAAAGGTTTCGCCAAATCGGCGGTTAAAGCGTTCTGCCAAATTACGAGTTAGCTCTAAATGTTGCTTTTGGTCTTCACCTACTGGCACATAATTAGTACCGTACAACAAAATATCTGCTGCCATCAATGGTGGGTATGTAAGCAATGCTGTTGGAATGGACTCACCTTGCTTTTGAGATTTATCCTTGTATTGTGTCATACGTTCTAATTCGCCTACATAGCTAATGGATTGCATAACCCAGCCAAGTTTTACATGTTCAGGTACTTCAGACTGAACAAATAATGTTACTTTTTTAGGATCTAAGCCAACAGCTAGGTATAAGGCCGCTAAATTACGAGTATTTTGGAATAATTCTTTTGGATCTTGTGGTACTGTAATCGCATGTTGGTTAACGATACAATAGTAACATTCATCAGTATCTTGATAGTCTAAGAAATTACGTAAAGCTCCTAAATAGTTACCAAGTGTCAATTCACCACTTGGTTGGATGCCGGAAAATATAACTGCCATAATAGTCTCCCTATATTGAAATAAACCAACAGTGC
>JAIITD010000012.1 GCA_022737715.1 Veillonella sp. | reverse complement strand
GATCGATATATGAAGAGCCTTGATGAAGAGTATCCTGGCTATGGTTTTGGTATCCATAAAGGGTATTATACAGAACTTCATAAAGAAGCCGTGGAGCAACAAGGCGTTACACCATTGCATAGAAAGAGCTTTGAACCGATTAAATCTATCGTTGGATGGTATCGAGAAGAAAATAAATAGATAGATTACTCTATTGTGAAATAAAAATGAAAAATCTATGAAAAAGGGGTTCCTATTGGTCACCTAGGTGACTATTAGGAACCTCTTTTCTATTTACATCCATGGTCAGACCGTCTTATGTTGTATATATAAGTATTCGAAAGCATCTATATACATAAGGAGGTAACCATGAATACGATGAATTGTGATCAAAATTGTAACCTATTAGATGCAAAAGCTCTTGGTAATTGGGGAGAAGATATTGCTCGACAGTATATTGAGCAACAAGGATTGAAAATTGTAACGACCAATTACAAAACGAAGGTAGGAGAAATCGATATTATCGCTAAAAATGGGCTGACCTATCACTTTATTGAAATCAAGGCGCGCCGTGGTGTCACCCATGGATTGCCACGGGAGGCTGTTTCCAAACGTAAACAAAAGCATATTAAACAAGCGGCCATGTATTTTATACGAGATTTGCGTGCTCAGAACCGCAAATGGAAGGAACTATCCTTTGATGTAGTCGAGGTTTATGTACATGAGGATCTTAAGGCCACTATACACTATATGCCTCAGTGTTTCATGTAGGAGGTCCATTATGTATGCAAAGGTCTATGGTGCTACCATAGATGGTTTAGATGGCGTTGTTGTAACCGTCGAGGTCGATATATCCCAAGGGCTACCTGTCTTTGACATCGTAGGACTCCCCAATCAAGCCGTAAAAGAATCGAGGGAACGCGTACGGGCAGCCATTAAAAATAGTGGTTTTGATTTTCCTATGCGTCGCATCGTCGTTAATCTGGGGCCTGCAGAGGTCAGAAAAAGTAGTTCCGGATTAGACTTACCCATAGCCATAGGTGTATTAGCCGCATCAGGTCAAATCAGATTACGCAAACCTAAACTAACAAAATTATTACAATCAACTCTATTTATTGGTGAATTATCCTTAGATGGCAGTCTAAAAAAGACACAAGGTATTCTTAGTATGGCTATGAAAGCACTTACTGATAAGCTTCTTACAATCTTTACCAGTAGAGATAATGTATCATTACTGCACAATATAGAGGCAATTACATCCTATGGTGCTCATACATTAGAGGAGATTGTAAAACTAGTAATACGACCGGATGAATATTGTATAGATACTGTTGATGAGGATTGTGATGACGCGGTCAACAGCCTCATTGATTACAAGGATGTACAAGGACAAGAACTAGGGAAACGAGCCATGGTTATTTCTGCTACCGGTGTTCACCATGTGATGATGATAGGTCCACCTGGATCTGGTAAAACGATGCTAGCCGAACGATTACCGACTATTTTACCGCCTCTAAGTTGGGAGGAACGGCTCGAAACGACACGTATTCATGATGTGGCTGGATTACTCGAAAAAAATACACTGATTTATAGACGGCCCTTTAGATGCCCTCATCATACAGCCACCTTGGCGAGTATTATAGGGGGCGGCAATAATGCAAAACCGGGAGAAATTACATTAGCCCATAATGGGGTGTTATTTATTGATGAAGCACCTGAATTTCCGCGCTATGTGCTAGATGCGTTACGGCAGCCATTAGAGTCCCATATGATTACTGTAAATCGGTTACAAAATAGTTATGACTATCCAGCTGATTTTATATGTATAGTCGCTGCTAATCCATGTCCTTGTGGCTATTATGGTGACCCTCATAAGGAATGTGTTTGTAGCTCTACAGAATTAGAGAAATACCAACATAAAATATCTGGACCTATATTGGATCGGCTTGATTTATTTATCCTCGTAGAAAGACCTAGTTTTAACGACATGTTACATATTGATTCTAATTCCATGAGCAGTGCAGATATGAAACAACTCGTAGAACAAGGGCGTCAGATGCAGTTCGAACGTTTCCGAGACCAACCCTTTAAGTCAAATGGTGCCATGCCACATGGCGCTATTCGGGAACTGTGTAATATACGCGATGATTGTTGGGGCTTGTTAGGAGACGTATACGAACGCTTTCATTTTACGGGACGCAGCTTTGATCGGTTGCTAAAGGTGAGTCGAACTATTGCAGATTTGGATGGTTCCTTATACATAGAAAACGAACATATTTCAGAAGCGATGATGTATCGGCACATTCCATACCATGTGTCGAGGATAGGAGTTCATGATGGAGCAACAGTATGAAAGTAATTTTTACATTGCCGCCATGCAAAGTATTTCTTCACTAGGAGCGGCTACGATACGTGATTTAGTAAATAAATTTGGAGGGCCTTATGAGGCTTGGTGTGCCTTGCAAAATCGTAAGAACCTAACAACGATACTAGGTATTCCATCCACAAAATATAGGCAGATAGAGAAAGAAGCAACCGACGAACGATTACAGACTATCTATAAGGCTCTTAAAAACTGGCATATAGAATATATTACGTACCTTGACGTATTGTTCCCTGGGCATTTGCAAGAGATATATAATCCGCCAGCTGTCATTTTTGTACGAGGAAATGTATCATTGTTAGACGATGAAACAATGAAAATCGCCATGGTAGGAGCCCGAAAATGTTCCGATTATGGACGCAATGTGGCACTGCGGATAGGTAAGGAGCTAGCTGCGTATAATGTGGCTATCGTCAGCGGTGGTGCAAGGGGCATAGATAGTCATAGTCATGAGGGGGCCTTGGCAGCTAATGGACAGGTGATTGTTGTTATGGGGTGCGGTTTAGATATTGTATATCCACCAGAGAATAAACGGTTATTTGACGCCGTTCTTAAGAACAATGGACTATTGCTGTCAGAATATCCTCCAGGTACGCCGCCGTCAGGAGTTCATTTTCCCGCAAGAAATCGCATCATTAGTGGGCTTTCACAAATCATTATCGTAGTCGAAGCCAAAGCGAGCAGTGGGTCTCTGATAACAGCTGATATGGCCGCCAATGAAGGACGTGAAATCTATGTGGTGCCTGGCAGTATTTTAAGCAATGTAGCGGAAGGCAATCACTGGCTCATGCGCCAAGGAGCCAATATATTAACGAAAGCACAAGATATAATCGAGGATTATGAGTTAAAGCTCCGTGTGGTTGATACGCAAGGGTCCGATGTGTTAAGCTTTAAGGTGGAATGGGAGGTCGTGTTGAGTACAATTCCTACCGATCAATGTATTAGCGTAGGCGATTTACTCAAGAAAACACACATTCCATTACAACGATTACAGAGCATTTTATTAGACCTTGAAATGAAACATATGATTGAAAAGGTTCATTCTAAGGGCTATATTAACATAATCGGGAGTGATGTACTTGTCCATTAAACGATCTATCGTTATTGGGGAACCGAAAGAACCAAAACAAGAAACAAAAAAGAAAAAGACTACGGTCAAGAAAAAGGTAGCAAAGGAAGCGTTGACACCTGTTGGTATTGTACGCGACAAATCGATTGTTGCTACATCGATGCCGCCAGAGCAACGAAAACCGCGCGTATATAATCCGGATGGTAAAATCCTTGTCATCGTGGAATCACCGGCTAAATCTAAGACTATCGAGAAATTTTTAGGACCTAACTATATTGTGAAAGCCAGTATGGGCCATCTTCGGGATTTGCCTAAATCTCAAATGGGTATCGACATTGATCATGACTTTACCCCACGATATAGTAATCTCGTAGCCCGTAAAAAGGTGATTGACGATTTGGTGGCCCATGCCGATGAAAGTAGCGCCGTGTTGCTCGCAACTGACCCGGACCGCGAAGGGGAAGCTATTTCTTGGCATTTAGCATACATTCTAAATGTGGATACAACATCTAATTGTCGTATTACCTTCAATGAAATTACGAAAACTGCTGTTGCAGAGGCCCTAGAACATCCACGTACTGTGGATATGAACATGGTTGATGCGCAGCAGGCCCGTCGTGTACTAGACCGTATTGTAGGGTATAAATTGAGTCCCCTATTATGGAAAAAAGTTTGCAAAGGCTTGAGCGCTGGTCGTGTTCAATCTGTAGCTGTGCGCCTTATTTGTGAACGGGAACGTGAAATACAAGCCTTTGTGCCTCAAGAATATTGGTCTATTGAGGGTCAATTTAAGACAAAAACCAATGAAGAGTTTACCGCTGAACTAACGCATGTAAAGGGCGATAAACTAGATATTACATGTGAAGCAGATGCAGTGGCAATCCAAAAGGCTATTGCAGATCATACGGCCACTGTTACATCGGTTAAGAAAAGTAAACGAAGCCGTAAACCAGCACCGCCTTTCACCACATCTACATTGCAACAAGATGGTGTTCGTAAGCTCAATTTTGGGGCCAAACGAACCATGATGATTGCTCAGCATTTATATGAAGGCTTGGAAATCGGTTCTTATGGTCACGTAGGTTTAATTACTTATATGCGTACCGACTCTACACGTATATCTAAAGATATGCAGGAACAGGCACGAGACTATATTAAGAGAACCTATGGCGATAACTATTGCCCTGCTAAACCCAATGTATATGGTAAGAAGGAATCCGCTCAGGATGCGCATGAAGCCATTCGTCCTACATCTCTTGAATTGACACCTAAAATGGTAGAACCATTTGTAAATCGCGATGAACTAAAGCTGTATACATTGATTTGGAATCGTTTTATGGCTAGCCAAATGGCGCCACAACAAAATGAGTCCACTACCATTGAACTTGATATTGATGATACCTATACATTTAAGGCAACTGGTTCCCGTGTATTGTTCCCAGGATTTAGTGCGGCCTATGAAGATAGTAAGAAAGAAGAAACGCCACAATTACCAGCATTGAAGAAATCTGATGTTGTGGAAACTGTACTTATCGACCCAGAGCAACATTTTACTCAACCGCCTGCTAGATATTCTGAAGCGAGCCTTATCAAAACATTGGAAGAATTAGGTATTGGTCGCCCAAGTACATATGCGCCAATCTTAGATACTATCGTTAGCCGTAACTATGTAGAAACAAATAATAAACAATTCATACCTACAGAACTCGGCTTTGTAGTGGTAGACTTTTTGGTGGCTTATTTTGAAAAAATCATCAACACTGGGTTTACCGCAGAACTGGAAGAAGAACTCGATGCCATCGCTAATGGTAAGGATACGTATGTGAAGGTATTGACCGATTTCTACAATATATTTAAACAAGAATTAGATGATGCCAGCGATGTAGACAAAATTGAAATTGCATCCATGGAAAGCGATGAGACCTGTGAACTTTGTGGTCATCCTATGGTCTATAAATTCGGTCGTTATGGTAAATTTTTAGCATGTTCTAACTTCCCAGAATGCAAGAACACAAAACCTATTACGGTTGGTACCGGTGTTGCTTGCCCTAAATGCGGTGAAGGAGAAATCGTAGAACGAAAATCTAAGCGTGGGCGTATTTTCTATGGTTGTAATCGGTATCCACAATGTGATTTTACGTTGTGGGATAAGCCTACTCATGAGTTCTGTGATACATGTGGTAGCATTATCGTTGAAAAAACGTATAAAAATGGTACGACGAAGAATTTCTGCTCCAATGAAACATGTCCAACTAGACCGCCTAAAAAAACAAGAAAGAAAAAATCTGATGATTCCGTAAAGAAAGAAGAGGATACAAAGAGTGAGTGAAAATAGAGTTACTGTTATAGGGGCCGGCTTAGCTGGCTCCGAAGCAGCTTGGCAACTTGCCAATCGTGGTGTTGCTGTCGATTTATATGAAATGCGTCCTTTAAAGAGTTCTCCAGCTCATCAAACGGATCAATTTGCTGAACTAGTATGTAGCAATTCCTTGCGTGCTGGTAATATAGAGAATGCTGTTGGCCTGTTAAAGGAAGAAATGCGGCGCTTAGGCTCGTTAATTATGGAATGTGCCGATGCAACGGCTGTACCTGCTGGTGGTGCCTTAGCGGTTGACCGTCATCTATTTAGTGCTATGGTAACTGATAAGATTAAAAGTCACCCTAATATTACAGTGCATCATGAAGAGGTAACATCGATTCCTTCAGAAGGAACCGTTATCTTTGCTTCTGGTCCATTAACATCTGAAACATTGGGCGATGCTATTCGAGAATTAACAGGTAATACGGGATTTTACTTCTATGATGCAGCGGCGCCAATTGTAACGGCAGAGTCTCTTAACTATGATAAGGTATTCGCTGCGTCTCGCTACGATAAAGGCGATGCAGACTATCTCAATTGCCCTATGAATGAAGAAGAGTATAAACACTTCTGGTACGAATTGACCCATGCAGAGGCCGTACAGCCTAAGGATTTTGAAAAGGAAATCTATTTTGAAGGTTGTATGCCGGTGGAAATCATGGCGTCCCGTGGTGAGGATACATTGCGCTATGGCCCATTAAAACCAGTAGGATTAGTGGATAAGCGTACCAATGAAGAATCCTATGCGGTTGTCCAATTGCGTAAGGAAAACAAAGAGGGCACCATGTTTAACCTCGTAGGATTTCAAACTCATTTAAAATGGGGCGAACAAAAACGCGTATTCGGTTTAATTCCTGGCCTTGAAAATGCAGAATTTATTCGGTATGGTGTGATGCATCGTAATACGTATATCAATTCGCCAGAATTGCTCAATCATGCATTTCAATTAAAGTCTGATCATCGATTATTCTTTGCTGGTCAAATGACAGGGGTGGAAGGGTATCTTGAATCAGCCGCATCAGGACTCATGGTAGGATTGCAAGTAAAACGTTACCTTGATGATAATGCCTTTATTAACTTCCCTAAAACGACGGCTATTGGATCATTGAGCCATTATATATCTTCTTACGAAGGATCTAATTTCCAACCAATGAATGTTAACTTTGGCATTATGGAATCTTGGCCACAACGGATTCGTAAGAAAAAAGAGAAAAATGCTCTCATTGCGAATCGTGCATTAGAAGAACTTGATGCATTAAAGGCACAAGAACAATTGTAAATGATGGTTGTCGCTAATCGTCTATTGATTGAAATCATTGAATAGATATAAAAAATCCTTCATTCATGGATATTGTGTATCCGTGAATGAAGGATTTTATTATTTTCTATTTACGTTTCTTTTGTTTTTGTGGTGCTTCTGGTACTGTTTCTGCTACGGTTTGTTGCTTTTTATCTAGATAACCAAAGTAGATAAATAAACAGATACCTACAATCATAATAATGAGGCTCGTCATCTGTGCTGATTTAAGTCCCATTGTGAGGTTTACATAATCACCGCGTAAGAATTCTAAGCAGAATCGCGCTGCGGAATATAAGATTGCGTATAGTACGAACACTTGTCCTTTAGCATGTTTGAATGAGCTAAAGAGTAGTAAGATTACAAAGATTAGAATATCGATTTGGCCTTCCCAAATTTCAGCCGGCCATAATGGCTGATTACCATAGGTGCGGTATGCAAGGGTACTTTCAGGATAGAGAATACCAAAGTTTCCACCCGTAGGATGACCAAAGGCATCGCCGTTAAACAAGTTAGCCATACGACCAACCGATTGAGCAAGAATGAGGGCTGGCGCAAAAATATCGGCAAAGGCCCAGAAATCGATATTATGTTTTCTTAGGTACCAAAAACCGGCTAATGTACCGAACACGACGCCTCCTTGAATGGCCATGCCTCCTTGCCATACGAAAGGAATTTCGAGGAGATGATTGCCATAGTAATGCCAGTCGAAGAAAAACACGTCCCATAAGCGGGCGCCGATAAGACCTGCTATAGCGACTGTAATGGAGAAATCAACAATGTGTTCGTGCCATCCACGACCGTCCTTTTTGAGTAAGAAATAGGCTACAGATGCACCGCTAATGATGGCTAGTGCTAACATAACACCATAGGCCCTAATCGGAAAATCACCTATGAAAAATAGATATTGATGCATATGAACTCCTTTATGAATAAACGTTCATGCTTTTATAAGCATTGAAATTATAAGTGTCGATATATGTATGATATAATATAGGAATTGTTATGTAAACAAAAGCTAGTCAGCATAAATTATAGGAGACATACATGTTACGAAAATTTGCTATGGTCACGACCTTAGCAGCGGCTGTATTATCTAGTATTTCTGGTAATACTGTGCAAGCTGAAGTGTTGGTGCCATTACAACAATATTTAAATACGACTAACCGTAATTATGAGGCGAATCAGTATAAGACCTCTTATACAATCTATGTACCACAGCTAGAGCTTAACGGTACAACTATTACGATGAATCCTAAAGCCGTTGGAGAGCCGGTTAAATTACCCATTACCAAACGGGATGGTGCCGAGTATGTTGATGTAGAAAATGCAACACCGTTGATAGGCGTCACCTATACAAAGGATGGTGACCACGTTCAATTGACAGCTGCACCAGAAACGATGCAAGTATTACAAAATAAACCTGTCCAAGGACCTCTATCTTGGGCCTTTGATCCATGGCCTAATCAAGATGCTCCGTATGCGAAAAAATTGAATGCCAGTGGAGATAACATCATCTCTCCAAGTTGGTTCAAATTGCATAGTCTTGGCTTAGAATCGAGTCCTAATATTAATGTGGATTATGTGAAAGCTTATAAAGCCAACGGATATCATGTGTGGCCACTCATTACCAATCGTTTTGATCCAGATTTTACAAGTGGTATTTTAGCCGATGAAGCGGTGTGGAAGAAATACGCTCAAAATCTTATTCAATATGCCTACATTTATGGCTTTGATGGATATAATTTTGATTTTGAAAATGTAGACTATTCTGATCGGGATAAATTGACAAGATTCGTAGCCTATTTAGCTGACGAATTACATAAATATAATATTCAATCCTCTGTAGATGTAACGGGATATTCCAATAGTCCTAATTGGTCTCTTGTATATGACCGTAAGTCCTTTGCTAATAGCGTAGACTATGTCGTATTGATGGCCTATGATGAAACTTGGGCCAAGAGTACTACAGCTGGCCCTGTTGCAAGTTATCCTTGGGTACGCGATCATGCTGAGAAGATGTTACAAGAGGTACCAAGTCATAAGCTTGTTCTAGGCATTCCATTCTATACTCGAATTTGGCATGAATCAGGCGGCGTGGCAAGGGGTGAAACATTGGCTATTAAAAATGAACCATCTTATTTCACAAATCACGCATCGAATATTATTTGGAATGATACGTTAAAATCATATTATGCGGCCATTCCAACATCTAGTGGTACCGATAAGATTTGGTTTGAAGATAATAAATCTTTAGGCTATAAATTAAACCTTGTAAAAGAATTACAATTGGCCGGTTTTGCTGCATGGCGTAAAGGCTTTGAAGATGATAATACGATTACAATGATTCAAGGCGTTGATTTAGGTAAAGGTGTGCCTAATACAGCGCCAGTTGCTGAAGCTCCTAAGCCTGTTGTTGAAAAACCATTAACAAAGGCTGAACGTAAGGCTCTTGAAAAAGCTGCTAAAGAAAAAGCAAAAGCAGAAGCTAAAGCGGCTAAGGAAAAGGCAAAAGCTGAAGCTAAAGCTGCAAAAGAAAAGGCAAAAGCCGAAGCTAAAGCATCTAAAGAACGTACAAAAACAGATGCTAAGGCTACCAATGAAAAACAAAAAATTGATAATGATATAACATCTATTGTTCCTGCTGTGCAAGTAGTAAAGAAGTAGATAAATTGACGGTTTATGGTACGAAGTAGTACAATAATACTATTAATTAGAATCACAAACAGATTTGAGGAGGCACCTACATGAACGAAAAATATGTAGCCCAAGATATTGAGAAAAAGTGGCAAAAGTACTGGGATGAGAACCATACTTTTAAAACTGAATATGACGAAAGTAAAGAGAAATACTATGCATTAGAAATGTTCCCATACCCATCTGGTAATTTGCATATGGGTCATGTGCGTAACTATTCCATCGGTGACGTAGTAGCGCGCTTTAAGAAAATGAATGGCTTTAACGTATTGCATCCAATGGGCTGGGATTCCTTTGGTATGCCTGCAGAAAATGCAGCCATCAAACATGGTATTGCACCTAAAACATGGACTCTTGATAATATTGAGAACATGAAAAAGCAACAAAAAGCATTGGGCCTTTCTTATGATTGGGACCGTGAAGTTGCTACATGCAAAGAAGATTACTATAAATGGACACAATGGTTCTTCGAACAATTCTATAAAAAAGGGTTAGCTTATAAAAAAGAAGCGAAGGTTAACTGGTGTGAAACATGCCACACCGTATTAGCTAACGAACAAGTTATCGATGGTCTTTGCTGGCGTTGTGATAATCCTGTAGAGAAAAAGGATTTATCTCAATGGTTCCTCCGCATCACTGAATATGCAGATCGCTTGTTAGATGACCTCGATACACTCGATGGTTGGCCTCAACGCGTTAAATTGATGCAAAAGAACTGGATTGGTCGCTCTGAAGGTACTGAATTCTCCTTTGACGTGCCATCCATTAACGAACGCATTTCCGTATATACAACTCGTGTAGATACCATCTATGGCGTAAGCTATGTTGTATTAGCTCCTGAACATCCGTATGTGGAACGTTTAATTGAAAAAGCGCCTAATAAGGCTGATTTAGATGCTTTCATTACTCGTATGCGCAACATGAGCGACATTGATCGCACATCTACAGAAGCACCTAAGGAAGGTATGTTTACCGGTTCTTATGCGGTAAATCCTATGTCTGGCGAACAAGTGCCTATTTGGATTGCTAACTATGTTCTCGTAGATTATGGTACCGGCGCTGTTATGGGTTCTCCTGCTCATGATGAACGGGACTGGGAATTTGCTCATAAATACGATTTGCCTATTAAACCTGTTGTTTCCCACAATGGTGAAAGCTACAATTTCGATACATGGGAAGAATCTGACCACGAAGATGGCGTGTTAATTAATTCCGGCGAATTTGATGGTCAAACATCTGAAGAGGCTCGTAAAAATATTACGGCTGCACTTCACGAACGCGGTATCGGTGAAGGTAAAACTAATTTCCGCCTTCGCGATTGGCTTATTTCTCGCCAACGTTATTGGGGCGTGCCAATTCCTGTTGTATATTGCGACAAATGTGGTGAACAACTCGTACCAGAAGAAGAATTACCTGTACGTCTTCCTGAAGATGTTAAATTCGAATCTGGCGCTGTATCCCCATTGGCAACATCCGAAGCTTTCATGAATGCTACATGCCCTAAATGTGGTGGTCCTGCGCGTCGTGAAACAGATACAATGGATACATTCATCGACTCCTCTTGGTATTTCTTGCGTTACACTGACGCATTGAATGACAAAGCACCATTTGATACTAAAATTGCTAATTACTGGATGAACGTTGACCAATACATCGGCGGTATTGAACATGCGATTTTGCACTTGTTATACTCTCGTTTCTTTGTGAAAGTTATCCATGATTTAGGCCTCATCGAAGCAAACGAACCATTCCGTGGTCTTTTGACACAAGGTATGGTACTTAAAGAAGGCAGCAAGATGTCTAAATCTAAAGGCAATGTAGTTTCTCCTGAAGAAATCATCAATAAATACGGTGCTGATACGGCGCGTCTATTCATCTTGTTCGCAGCACCAGTTGACCGTGATCTTGATTGGAGTGACCAAGGTGTTGAAGGTTCGTACCGTTTCTTAGGCCGCGTATGGCGTATTGTGGATGCGTACGACCAAGCGGCTAAGGAAAATCATATGGGTGACCTTACAAAGGATGAAGTAGCATTACGCCGCGAATTACATCGCGTTATCAAAAAGGTTACAGAAGATTTAGATAATAACTTCAACTTTAATACGGCAATCAGTGCCATCATGGAACTTGTCAATGCTATGTATGCACACAAGGATAAAGCTGAATCTGTAAATGCTGATCTTGCTAATGAATTAACACATAATCTCGTGTTGTTGTTAGCTCCATTCGTTCCACACATTACGGAAGAATTGTGGCATGAACTTGGCGAAACTGAATCTGTTCACACTATGAACTGGCCTACATACGAAGAATCTGCTCTTGAAGTAGACGAAGTAGAAGTGGTTCTCCAAGTTAATGGTAAGGTTCGCGATAAATTAACTGTTTCTGTGAATATTACGAAAGAAGAATTGGAAGCATTGGCTAAAGAATCCAGCCGTGTTCAAGAATTTACAGAAGGTAAACAAATCGTTAAGGTTATCTACGTACCAGGTAAACTTGTGAATATCGTTGTAAAATAAGATTTTTATATGATTTGTTAATATAATGAAAGCCCCCAACTACATAGGTAGAAGGGGGCTTTATTATCTAGAGAGGTTACTATGGCAAAACGTAGCGATTATATTTCTTGGGATGAATACTTTATGGGGGTTGCTATTTTGGCTGCGCAACGTTCAAAAGATCCTAATACACAAGTGGGTGCCTGTATCGTCAGCAATGATAATAAGATTTTATCCATTGGCTATAATGGCATGCCTTTAAACTGTAGTGATGATGATTTTACGTGGGAACGGGATACAGCGGATGATAACAAATATTTCTATACCGTTCATAGCGAATTAAATGCGATTCTAAACTATCGCGGTGGTTCGCTAGAAGGTTCTAAGATTTATGTAACACTATTCCCTTGTAATGAATGTGCTAAGGCAATCATCCAAAGCGGCATAAAGGCCGTTATCTATCGTGATGATTTATATAAGGATACTAAAGAGGTTAAGGCTTCAAAACGTATGTTAAAGACGGCCGGCGTAGATATCATAGAATATCAATCGACGGGCCGCGTATTGGAAATAACACTGTAATATTGAATGGGATAGCACATCCTCCGCAAGCTCCACCGGCCGGGTCTGACTCCGGCCTTCGGCCTCCGCAGGGCCAAAGTCGCTTCGTAGGACATGCTATCCCATTTTATTTAAGCTGTTATACCAATAAGCGGCCGTCGATCATGATATCTACTTGTTGGCCGTCTTTTGTAATGCCTTTAATATTCATTTTTTCATGACCAATCATAAAGTCTACATGAGCTAGGGAGTGGTTAAGACCACGTTCTTTAAGTTCTTCTTCAGATAGACCGTCACTATTTTTCAAACATGTTGGATAAGCAGCACCAATTGCTAAGTGGCAGGATGCATTTTCATCAAATAATGTTTCATAGTAAATCATGTTAGATTGACTAATAGGGCTATAGTGGTCCACAAGGGCTACTTCACCAAGATATTGAGAACCTTCATCTGTTTCGATGAGTTCTTTTAGAATATCTAACCCTTCTTCAGCTGTGTAATCAACGATTTTACCATTTTCAAAAGTAAAGGCGAAGTTAGAAATTGGATTACCTTGGTAGATAAGTGGTTTTGTACTAACTACTTTACCGTTTACACCATTCCATTGAGGAGCACAGAACACTTCTTCTGTAGGAATATTAGCGTTGAATTTAATTCCTTCTTTAGATAATTCTTCGCCACCTTGCCAAATATGGTCTTCCGGTAATTCTAGGAGTAAATCTGTGCCATTTTCACAGGTGTAGCGCAATGCTTTTAAATCAAGAGCGTTTAATGCTTCCCGACGATGGCGTAGCTTAGCCATGTGATGGGCATATGTTTCTTTTGGTTCTACGTCATTGAGACGGCATAATTTTAATAATGTAAGCCATAGTTGGTCAATTTTTTCTTTATCAGATCCTTCGTAGCCAAGAAGTTCAGCCCAAAGCACTGTTGGTACAGCGGCTACACACCATGTTACGGACGAGTTCATGATAGCTGTATGGTAGAAGGATAGGACCTTGTTAAGATTGCGTGAGTTTAGGCTAATACGATCTGTAGGGATGCCTGCTAATGCCTTAGGATTGGCACTGATAAGTGATAAAAATGCAGCCTTTTCCTCTACATATTGTTCGTAATATACGGGTATCCATTTTGCTGGTGTTTCTAGAACCGACGCATCAGCATGTAATAATCGTTGGCGCGTAATAGGTGTATGTCGCCAATTAATGATAACCTCTTTAGCACCCAATTGGTAAGCTTCTTCTGTAATGATGACTGCAAAATCTTTATTGTCTACATCAACCGATACGATGAGTGTTTGTTTTTCTTGTAAATTAACGCCAGACTGCAATAGTGTACGGGCATATTTACGTAATAATTCTTGATTCATTATATACTCCTTAACATAGTAATAGGATATACCGGGAAAGCATATTCCTTTAATTCGATATCATTTTGAAAACTCCTGCTTATGTGACTAATAGAGTCACGAGTAGGAGTTATTTGTTGTATATGGAAACTCTAATAGTAGGAGGTGACCATATGAAACAACTAATCATGTCACATAAGTGGATTGTCATAATCCTGTGTATTTTAGTAGGAATTTATTTCCTATGGCCTATTATAACAGAAGGAAGCACCATAATGCCAGATTCATCTGTATTAGCCGCAGATACGACGAAGGGTACTACCACAGAACAACAAAATAGTACGTCCCTTTCTATGAATGGTGATACAACACAGAAAGAATCACAACAGGCGGATGGGAAGGATAGCATTGTATATATAACTGGTGCTATTCAATCACCAGGGCTCTATAAGGTGGCATCTAGCTCGACCGTTGGGGATGTCATAAAAGGGGCTGGTGGTGCACTACCATATGGAGATCTGGAGTCAATTAATCTTGCTGAATCTGTGCAAGGTGGACAACATATTCACATCAAATTTAACTTTCACGGAAATCCTGAAGCATTGCTACGAAATCAAAAGATTAATATCAATACAGCTACCGTTAAAGAACTCGATTCACTGCCTGGCATTGGACCAACTATGGCAAAACGGATTGAAGAATATCGTCAAAGTAAGGGGGCCTTTACATCTATAGAGGATATTAAGCACGTCAAGGGTATCGGCGATGGACTATTTAAGAAGATACGCGATAAAATTACAGTCTAATGTACCTATCTATTTGACCCTAAATATGGTAATGACATACTCAGAGATAGCCCATTGTATACTAAGTGGTATCATACTAGGCATATTATGTGCCTATAGCTGGCATTATGTATTGCTCGATACAAGTTGGTACTGTATATTTGGCACAGTTGGCTACTTACTATACACATTGGTTAAATCTGTAGTTCGTTATAGGTTACAATCGTCTTTATCAATTACATATATAATTGTAACTTGTATCATTTCATGTGCATTAGGGGGCGTATCATATGTACATGTAAACCATCAAATTAATCAATATGTAGGGCACACTAAATTCTTTTTATCACAAGAAGGTGAATATACATTACTCATTGATTCTCCGGTAGATCTAAAAATAATCGATGGAAAAGAATATAAATCCTTTAGTGCTGTACTGTTAGGGCTAGTGCCACACAAGGATACGGCAAAAGGCGTGCATATTAAGGCTGATGGGCATATTAAGGTAACAATACAAGAAAATTCTACACATCTTCATATGGGGGATTCTATTATCGTTTATGGTACGCCTAAATCTCTATATCTAACAGAAGAACGAGGTACTATTGATAAGCGAAATAAGGCAATACGTAATGAAGATATTGGTACCATATTTGATGGTACCTATAAGGTGGTTGATTTACACGTATTTGAACAGTATAAGATAGATTCTTATATCGCTTATTATCAACGGTGGCTTCACATAATTGATTCTATGCGTAGCACTGTTGAAGTATTGATGCAACAGTATCTATCAGATACGACGAAATGGCTTGGAACTGCGTTAGTTCTAGGTGGACACTATGGAGAATTAGGTCAAGATGTACTGCGTCAATTTGGCTACACTGGCATCATTCATATTTTATCTATATCGGGTTCCCATATTGCTTTGTTATTTTCTATCGTATATGGCCTATGTAGATTAGGTCGTATCAGAAAACGATATGCCATGATAGGTGGTATTATAGTATCTATCTTTTATTGTATATTAGTTGGTTTTAGTGCACCTGTTGTTCGTTCAACCATAATGGGGATTTGGCTAGCTTTAGCTTATTTAAAAGGCCGCATGTATACGGCAAAACAAGGATTGGCAGTGACGGCCATACTATTTTTACTATACGATCCATTACTTATATTAGATGTAAGCTTTCAACTATCCTTTGGTGCTACCTATGGGCTCTTAGTATTTGGCATGCCTTTATATCGATGGATCACAGTGTTGCCACCGATTGTGAAAGCTCCACTAGTACTCTGCATCAGTGCACAGCTTTTATTGATACCTTTTCAGTTGTATTATTTTCACTATTTGAGTTTAGCCAGTCTATTGGCGGCTATCATCATAACACCTTTACTCGATATAGCTATTATTCTGTTGTTTGGGTGTACGATTATTTCGTTACTTATTCCCATAGGATTTGTATGGAAATTAGTAGATAGTATCTTAACCATATGTTTATATGCAAATGCTCATCTCGCTAACAGTTCTATTTGTTTGTGGTGGATAGGTACCATTTCTTCCACATTAGGGATGTTATACTATGGATGTATAGGATTACTATATATAAACTTAGTTTCATTAAAGCTTAGATTTAGAACTTTCACAAAAGGCATTATTCTTATGGGAATCGGTATAATTGCTATAGCTTATAGTGGCATCTTATATAGAAATGAAACGATTTTACATATTGTACCTATGAAACAGTCTAATGCGATGCTCATTGTAAAACCTTACGAAAAAAAGGCGATTGTATATATCGATACACCTGATGCTATTCCTATGAAAGCTAGTGAAATTCGCGTAAGAAATGGTCTACAAAGTTTTGGTATTCCCTTAAAAAATGTGCAGGTTAAACGATTTCAATCGACAGGCAAAAATACTGTTTTATACAAAAATGATATATCGTCTGTGATGGTCTATAATAGACAAAATGGTGAAAAAAAACTAAAATTAAATGATATGAGGAACACTATTTTGATTACATCCCAGTCATATATGGTGAATCAATTTATAGCGTTACATCCGAATCGGCCTATGCTTGTTAGCATGCCTCGAGGAGCGATGCGAGACATTGATCCAGATGCGGAACATGTTCATTTATGGGGCTATCAATATATTCCGGACTATCGATTATGAAAGGAGGGTTAGCGATGCATCAAGTATATCTAATTTATGGTAATGAACCACAACTCATAGAAGAAGAGAAACAAAAATTTTTCTTATCTCATAAAAATCTAGATGTGCGCGTATTGCATGATGAAGCGGGTCCTTCCAAAATATCAGAACAATTGATGGAGGATTCTTTGTTTGGCGATGCCAAGGTATTTTGTCTTATTAATCCTCCTATCTTAAAAAAAGCAGGGCAAAAAGAGAGTCAAGAATGGGATGCACTGGCTGATTTACTGATGAATTATACCGGTGATAATCCAGTACTTATTATCTATCACGATATGGTGGATAAACGATTAAAACAAAATAAAAAGATATTAGAATCGATTCCTAACAAGGAATGTAAGCGATTAGAAGGTGACGATTTATTGATGTGGATACGTCAGTATTGCACATCTAATGGATATACGCTAACACCTGATGGGCATGATTATGTATCTCACTTATTGGAGTTATGGCAAGATGTGCCTGTTGCCTTTATGCGCACCGAGTTTGATCGATATTTTCTCTTATTAGGGAATCATAAGAAAATCGATAGGTCTTTTTTAATGGAACATAGTAGTAATTATGGGGCTAAAAATATCTTTACCTTTAAAGAAGCTCTATTAAAACAAGATGTGAATACCTTATTAGAATTATTTCCATTTATGTTTAGCTATAAAGAAATCGACCGCGCCATGGGGTATATCGAAGGACAATTGCGTCTCCAATTATTGGTAAGCGAATGTCGTGCTGCAGGTATGACAGCTAAACAAGTAGAAAATTTTTGTAAAGAAAATGGGGCCTCTTACAAATCGTACCCTATAAAACTGGCCTATGAAGCAAGTTCTCGTATTTCTATAAAGGCTTTAAAAGCACTCTTAAAAGGATTATATGAGGTTATATTAGATAGCCGCACAAGCAAAGGGGATATGTGGCGATTTAGGGATTTATGTTTGACCTATTGTGGGTATAAGGGATAAAAATGAAAGTACGTTATCGAGTAGTACCAAAACAGAATAGTAAACCTGTTTTCTATGTGAATTGTGATGATAAACAGGTAACCATTCAAGCAGCAGATTCAGCGTTTAAAACATTAGTGTCATTACAAGAACGCTTAGCTGCTTGGTACAAAGAAAAAAATATTTCCTTTGATATGATTCCTACCAATGCAACTACGTCTTGCTGCTTCGCATGGAAGGTAGATGACGATGACGAAGAATTTGCACCGTACTACTATGCAGGTGGTTGTGGTGTAGGTGAATTTATTGAAGATGTTGAAGCGCATCGACAAAAATTAGAGGAAGAAAAGATGCCAGAGAGAGGCAAGTCCTTCGCTGGTAATAATGATGATGAAATTGATTATGCAGATGAGTTTGTGCCATTTATGGATGCAGTGGAATTGGACTATTTTAATCCAGACCCCACATCGTATGAGTCTGTAACTACAAGAAATCCATCTGTATCTAGCAGCTCATCATCTACATCTTCAGCTAATAGCGGACATCAACATAAAGGTGGTAAGAAATATCCTCAACGGGCTCCTAAGGATGCGCCTACTGATGAGGGTATGATTTTAGGACCACGCATTGAGGGTACGACCTCCAGTATTATGGGCACCGTAGAAACACCAAGTGTCATTTTTGAAGGTGTGTTCGTTGGTCTTGATAAACGTGATACTAGGACTGGTAAAAGTATCGTAAATGGCAGTATCGTAGATGATACGAACAGTATGAAGTTTATCAAATTTACGAATAGCCCCGAAGAAGGGGATGCCTTATTAAAACAATTAAAGAAATTGCAAAAGGTGCGTGTCCAAGGTAGCGTCAACTTTGATGATCGATTTGATAAGGACTACATTTTATCTATACGCAGTATTGAAGCTATCGAAGAAGACAATACAAATGAACGGACAGAGGATAGACCAGATTCTCGTGTAGAACTGCATCTCCATACTAAGATGAGTGATAAAGATGCATTAGTATCGATTAAGGATTTATTTAAAACCGTCAAAAAATGGGGCCATCCTGCTGTTGCCATTACCGACCATGGTGTTGTACAAGCCTTTCCAGAGGCGCAAGCACTTGGTAAAGAGCTAGGTGTTAAGGTTATTTATGGCGTTGAAGGGTATCTCGTTGATGATGCGGATTTAGAAAAGGAATTATCCTTAGACGTTGTAAAACGAAAAGACGAGGCACCTCGTTATCACATTATTTTGTTAGCGCAGAATATGGTAGGCTTACGGAATCTGTATAAAATGATTTCCATATCTCATTTGGAATATTATAAACGGAGACCTCGTTTGCCTCGTTCTATCATTGAAGAACATCGTGAAGGCATTCTCATTGGTTCTGCCTGTGAAGCTGGTGAATTGATGCAAGCTATCGTTAAAGGTTCTTCTAAAGAAGAGTTATTAACGATTGCGTCATTCTATGATTATCTTGAAATTCAACCACATACAAATAATACATTCTTAATTCGCAAGGGAATTGTTCCAGATGAACAAGCTCTTATCGATATGAATAAGACCGTTATTGAATTGGGGGAAGCCCTCAATAAACGCGTATGTGCTACCTGTGACGTCCATTATTTAACGCCAGAGGAAAAGATATATCGTGAGATTATGTTAACCGCTTGTGGTTTCCCTGATGCGGATGAACAACCTGATTTACATTTGCGTACTACCGATGAAATGTTAGCTTCATTCCCGTATTTAAGCGAGGAAAAAGCATATGAGGTTGTTGTTGCAAATACACGGGCTATCAATGATAGTATTGAAGATATCAAGCCAGTGCCAGATGGCACATATTCACCTAAAATCGAAGGGGCTGATGAAGCTTTCACAGAAATGTGCTATGTAAATGCGAAGAAGATTTACGGTGATCCATTGCCTCGTGTTGTACAAGAACGCCTAGATTATGAGCTTGATTGTATCATCAGTAATGGTTATGGCGTACTTTACTATATCGCACATAAGCTAGTAAAAAAATCGCTAGATGATGGCTATCTCGTAGGTTCTCGTGGTTCTGTAGGTTCGTCCTTTGCAGCAACTATGTCGGAAATTACAGAAGTTAATCCATTGCCACCGCATTATATTTGCCCTGAATGTAAGTGGTCGGAATTTTATGAAAATGGTGAATATGCCGGTGGATTCGATTTGCCGCGTCGTGACTGTCCTAATTGTGGTCATCCATTACAGACAAATGGCCATGATATTCCATTTGCTATTTTCCTTGGTTTCGAAGGCGATAAGGTTCCAGATATTGATTTGAACTTCTCTGGTGATTACCAAGCAAAGGCGCATAAGTACACAGAAGAATTGTTCGGCCGTGATAATGTATTTAAGGCCGGTACCATTGGTACCATTGCAGATAAGACTGCGTTTGGGTATGTAAAGAAATATGCAGAGCTTAGAAATATTCAGGCTCGTAGTGGATTCCTTGAGCATCTCGCAAAAGGATTTACAAATGTAAAAAATACGACAGGCCAACATCCTGGTGGTATCATGGTTTGTCCTCGCGATATGGATGTGCATCACTTTACGCCGATCCAACATCCGGCAAATAAAAAAGAGAGTGGCGTATTAACCACTCACTTTGACTATCACTCTATTGAAGGACGTATGACAAAACTCGATATTCTGGGCCATGATGATCCGACAATTATTCGTATGTTGGAGGATTTGACAGGTATCGATGCAAAAACAATTCCCTTTGATGATCCGAGAACGCTTAGTTTATTCTCATCAACAGAGGGTATCGGATTGACGCCGGAACAGTTGCAAGGGGATCAAGTAGCGAGCCTTGCCGTACCGGAATGTGGTACAAAATTTGTACGGGGTATGCTGGAAGATTCAAGACCGCAAACATTCTCAGATCTTGTACGTATTTCTGGTTTCTCCCATGGTACGAATGTATGGCTCGATAATGCGCAGGAACTCATTAAAAATGGTACTTGTAAATTGAACGAAGCCATTTCTACCCGTGATGACGTAATGAACTTTTTAATTCATCGTGGTATGAATAAGAAAAATAGTTTCTTCGTCATGGAAAATGTTCGTAAAGGGAAGGGCATCGAAAAGAGAAATAAACAGGGGCAAGCGACTACGGAATTTGAAAAAGAAATGCGAGAAAATAATATTCCTGAATGGTTTATTGAGTCTTGTAAAAAGATTTCCTATCTATTCCCACGTGCCCATGCGGTTGCTTACGTTATGATGGCCTTCCGCATTGCATGGTTTAAGGTATATCATCCGTTAGCATTCTACGCTGCTTATTTCTCCATCCGTGCAAAAGCCTTTGATTTACGGATCATGACCGGTGATTTGAATACTCAACTTAGAGAATTTAATCGTATCAAAGCGCTTGACCGTGGTGCCAGCCCTAAGGAAAAGGATTTGATGTCCGCCTTAGAGGTATCCATGGAAATGTATCAACGGGGCTATCGGTTTATCAATGTAGATATTCAGCACTCCGGTGCACGTCGATTCAGCATTAAGGATGGGGCGCTATTACCACCGTTCTTAGCTATCGACTCACTTGGTGAAACCGTTGCTGATGCAATTGTAGAAGAACGGGAGACAAAGCCGTTTACATCCTTAAAAGACTTGCAACGTCGTTGTAAGGTTTCTGCTACAATCATTGAAACAATGAAAGAACTTAAATGTTGTGGTGATTTGCCAGAAGACGAGCAAATGTCGTTGTTTGGGTAATAATTTCATAAATGAATAAAGCACTGTCTGTGTTTACAGTATTACTGTTTCAATACAGACAGTGCTTTATCAACTGCTGGATCTTTAATTATGGCGGCTTATTCACAAGGTGAAGATGTTACAGAAAGTGACACTAATAAAGTATTCCTCCATCTATTTATTTGGACTTTTGTTATGCTCATCATATTTGCAATACTGTGTAGCCTTGGTTTTTATCAGCTATACATGCTATAGGAGGTATTTATGTACACATACATTGGTTGTAGAACTACAAAAGAACGTAATGCAAGGGGCCTAGGTATTCGCATTTTTGATGTAAATGAAAAATGGATTCCTTCTACTATTGTAGATTCTTTTGATAATCCATCGTATCTTATTACCGATAACAATAAAAAGTTCATTTATGCTGTTCATGGTGATTTTGATAAAGTTAGCTCCTATAAAATAGAAGCGGATGGGAATCTAACCTTCTTAAATAGAGTTGGTTCAACAGGTAAAAACCCTGTATATATGGTTTGTAGTAGGGACAATCGTTTTGTCTTTGTTGCTACTTTGCAAGGTGGTACAGTTGCAACATTGCCACGCTTAGATGATGGTTCTCTAGGTGAGGCTATATATACTTATCATTTAGAGGGAATAGTACCTGATGGTGTTTCTCATGCACATCAATGTATATTAGATCAAAGTGGCAAATACTTATTAGTACCAACTCAAGGCAGAGGTATTGGATATGAACGAATTTGGTGCTTTGCCATAGATGAGAAGACAGGAAATTTGGAGTTAGTATCAACTGTAAATGCCCCTGAAGGTAGTGAACCACGTCATATCGTTATTACTAAGGATAATAAACGTATATATTGTATCAATGAAAAAGGTAATTTCGTATCTTCTTATAATTTTGATAGTGATACGGGAACATTGTCCTTACAACAAGAAATAAGCTCCTTACCAGAGGGGTATACAGGAAAAGGACAAGCTAGTGCCATTATCTTATCTCCAGATCAAAATCATTTATATGTGACCAATCGACTACATGATAGTATTACAACATATCGAATTAATACGATTACTGTTACATTAGAATTTATAGATAATGTTTCTACAGGAAAGACGCCACGGTTTGCGATGATGAGTCCTGTAGGAGATGAAATCTGGGTTGCCAATGAGGATTCTGATACCATTCAATTATTTAGTATTAATTGTGATGGTACATTATCATTGAAGGAGAACTCTATTAAAGCTGAAAGTCCAACTTGTATATTACCAATTTAATTTTAATTAAATAAAAATAGACGTAATAAAAGACGGGTGTCATTATAATGACAC
>JAIITD010000192.1 GCA_022737715.1 Veillonella sp. | reverse complement strand
TTATAGAAAGAGGTTCCTTATGGCATCCGGCAGATCTGAAAAAGAGTTACAAGGGGTAACGATGTTAGGTCACAAGACCGATTACCCTACTGATTATGCACCACAAGTGTTAGAGGCGTTTGATAACAAACACCCTGATAATGATTATTTTGTTAAGTTTAACTGCCCTGAATTTACTAGCTTATGTCCTATGACAGGTCAACCAGACTTTGCGACCATCTATATTTCGTATGTACCAGATAAGAAAATGGTTGAGTCCAAGTCTTTGAAATTGTACTTATTTAGCTTCCGTAACCATGGGGATTTCCATGAAGATTGCATCAATATCATTATGAAAGACCTCATCAAGTTGATGGATCCTAAGTACATCGAAGTATGGGGCAAATTTACGCCTCGTGGAGGTTTATCTATTGATCCATACGCAAACTATGGCAAGCCTGGTACAGACTGGGAAAAGACGGCAAAAGAGCGCCTTCATTTCCACGATATGCAGCCTGAACGTGTAGCGTACCGTTAAGATGAATTACGAATTTATAGCAGTCATCTCTTCAATCATATTTTGCTTTGTATTTGGCCTATTATTGTCATTGCATCCAGCAGCAATCGTCGTTGGTAGTCATAGTTCACTACATACATACAGCCGATGGACACGGTGGAGCGCTTACATAGCATTGATATTATTAGTACTGCGTATCGACATGGCTATTACAGACTGTATGGTACCGTCTAGCTTGATGTTTAGTGAATGGTTTCAGATTGTCACCATTGCTATATTTGCTCTAGTCCTATTACAAACACTAGGCTTTGTAGATTTTACACATGGGGAACGAAATGTACAGTTTCACTATTGGCAAATTGAGCAAGGTTATTGTTCAGCATCTCGTATAGAACGATATTTACAACAGCATCATGGTCAAGTGGCAGGAGCGTTGGTAAATTATGGCTATGTTTTATGGATGACATGGCGTTCTATGTGGTCTTCTATATTGGTGCTATTCTGGTATAAGCTATGGGCCGTTGAAGTAAATGGGTTGCTGTCACCAATTATATCTAGAAAAGAGCATATGCCAGATGTGGTTTCTTATTTGATAGTAGATCCACATATTTTAACGTATACCTTGGCTGGTTTCTTATGGGGCCATATTGTACTGCATGAACGAAAGAACATCATCTTATATGGCAATAGTAGGGCTCTTCAGTTTGTGTTCTCTAGGCTTATAGTTATCATCGGCAGCCTTTTATGGATAGGAATTGCCGTTGCCATTGTGACTGTGCCTATTACGTGGGATTTGGTGATTAGCACGCTTGGCAAAATACGATAAACTCAGTTATTTCCTATAAACTGCGGACTTTAAAGACCCTCAAAATTCTTGACAGATATATTCCTAGGTGTTAGAGTAGGAATATATTTATAGAGTGTACAAATGATTATACCCAGTGTATAGTTTGGTGATCGTTAAAACCGTGACTTACGCCCTTGGGAGTATCCAAGGGCGTTATATTTTTGATAGACACACTGTTCGTGTAATGAACGTAGATATGGAGTACTTATGATGCAAGGTTTGCGCGAATTATGGGGCAAAATTCAATACAATATTAAACGCGTCATGGATTCTGACCCGGCTGCCACTAATGTGTGGATGGTTATATGGACGTATCCTCATATTACGGCTTTGTTTTGGCATTTCTTTGCGCATCGCCTTTATAAGGCGGGGTGGCCTACATTGGCACGCCGTATAGCACTTCATTCTCGTCATGTAACCGGCATTGAGATTCATCCGGGTGCTACCATTGGTCGCGGCTTATTTATCGACCATGGCATGGGTGTCGTTATCGGTGAAACGGCCATCGTCGGAGATAATGTAACATTGTTCCACCAAGTAACATTGGGGGGGATGTCCTCTAAGAAAACAAAACGTCATCCCACCATTGAAGATGATGTACTCATCGGTACAGGTACAAAAATTTTAGGGGATATTACGATTGGAGCACGCACTAAAATCGGTTGTAATCTAGTTATAAAACACGATATTCCGAAAGATATGGTTATCTTTGAAACAGATCCAGAAAATATGTACGTTCGGAAACCTAGACGAAAGAATAAAAATGGCGCATCTAATGATAACCCATATCCTGAAAACTACATAGAATACTATATATAGATAGATAATTTCAGTCATTGAATCTATGTTGAAATAATTCAATTGACAACGCCTTATTGGGTATGATATGATTACCCAGTAAAGCATGGAGGATTACTCAAGAGGCTGAAGAGGACGGTTTGCTAAATCGTTAGGGCG
>JAIITD010000191.1 GCA_022737715.1 Veillonella sp. | reverse complement strand
TCAATTCTTGGTTATCTAGGTACTGATGTGTATCATCAAGCACCGCCAGTGCCGACTGCGTATGTATCTCAAGATGGGCAAGTATTGTTCACTAAGGATGATATCTTACACGGTCAATCTGCATGGCAATCAACAGGTGGTCAATCTGTAGGTACTGTGTTAGGCCATGGAGCGTACCAAGCGCCAGATTGGACTGCGGATTGGTTACACAAAGAAGTTAGCGTAATGCTAGATATCAAATCACAAGAAGCATTTGGCGTTCGTTATGATCAGCTTAACTCTGTACAACAAGCTGCAGTAAAGGAAGTGGTGAAGAAAGAATATTTAGGGAGTGCTGTTCGTGAAGATGGAACAGTCGTACTTTCACCTGAACGCATTGCTGCAATGAATGTGACAGGGCGTTACTTTGTTGAGTTGTACGGGGATAATCCGGACTTATCGTTAACACGTGATCATTTTGCCATGAAGGATAATACATTACCTGAGTTACAAGATCGTATCGATATGGCGCGATTCTTCTTCTGGACTACGTGGATGGCATCTACTCAACGACCTGGAACAGATGCGACATATACAAATAACTGGCCTCATGAGCCGTTGTTAGATCATAATCCAACACCTGAAAGTATCGTATGGTCTGTTGCGAGTGTCATTATTTTACTCTGTGGTATAGGCGTTGTCGTTTGGTTGTGGTCCTTTGGACGTAATCGAGAAGACCATGAACTAGTGCCCCCAACAGAGGATCCAATCGCTAAGTTGAATCTAACTCCGTCACAACGATCTTTAGGTAAATACTTATTTACTATTTTGGCATTATTCTTATTGCAACTCGGTATGGGTGGCATTATTGCCCATTATACAGTGGAAGGACAAGCTTTTTATGGCATTCCATTGGCACAATATTTTCCGTACTCCATTGCACGGACGTGGCATATCCAATCTGCATTGTTCTGGATTGCTATGGCATTCTTAAGTGCTGGGCTATTCTTAGCACCGATTATTAATGGTGGTAAGGATCCAAAGTATCAAAAATTAGGTGTAGATATTTTATTCTGGGCTCTTGTTGTTCTTGTAGTAGGATCGTTTGCAGGTACATATTTAGCCATTGCACATCAAATTCCATCGTCATTGAATTTCTTATTTGGACACCAAGGTTACGAATATATCGAATTGGGACGTGTATGGCAATGGATTGAATATATTGGTATTCTATTCTGGTTAGTCCTTATGGTGCGTAGTATCATAGGTGCTTTCAAAAATAAAGGAGATAAAAATCTAATAGCTGCCTTTATTTTCTCAGTAATCATGGTCGGTATATTCTATGGACCAGGGTTGTTTTATGGCGAACATAGTCACTTAGCAATTATGGAATACTGGCGCTGGTGGGTTATTCATCTTTGGGTAGAAGGCTTCTTCGAAGTATTCTCTACTACATTGATGGCATTTATCTTCGTTACCTTAGGCCTTGTATCCTATCGTGCAGGTACAGTAGCCGCTATTTCATCGGGTGCTATATATCTAATTGGTGGTATCCCTGGTACATTCCATCATCTATACTTTACAGGGGTTACATCTACAGTTGTAGCAACAGGGGCATCGTTCTCTGCTATAGAAGTGGTACCACTTGTACTCTTAGGCTATGAAGCATTTGAAAATTATACACGCCTTCATAGTGCTCCTTGGATGAATAGACTTAAATGGCCTGTATATTGTTTTATCGCAGTTTCATTTTGGAATCTTGTTGGGGCCGGCGTATTTGGATTCCTCATTAATATGCCTGTATCCTTATTCTATATTCAAGGTTTAAATACAACTGCAGTTCATGCACATACAGCGTTATTCGGTGTATATGGATTCCTTAGCCTTGGCTTTGTATTCCTTATCGCTCGATATATTAGACCTGAAATAGAATTCAACGAAAAACTTATGAAAGTTGGTTTCTGGGCTCTCAATATTGGTCTTGCTTTGATGGTATTAATCAGTTTGTTACCAATAGGTCTTATTCAAGCTTGGGCTAGTGTGACACAAGGGTTGTGGCTCGCTCGTAGCGAGGATTTCATGCAACAACCGATATTACAAGATTTGCGTTGGTTGCGTATGATTGGTGATAGTATCATGATCTTTGGTGCTATAGCTTTCTTCTGGCAAATTGTGAAAGTTATGTTCAGTAAGGCATCTAAATAACCATGAACAGATATCATTGATTTTATGATTAAAATATAATGATGTAATATTAAATTAATGGCGTTCTTTTATAGACAAAGAACGCCATTTTTTGTTATACTATCAACGTCAGGTACATGTGCCTGGCTTTTTTGAGTTGCTCAAAAT
>JAIITD010000011.1 GCA_022737715.1 Veillonella sp. | reverse complement strand
TATCACTAGGAGGTTCTTTCCTTTTCTCTAAGAATTTTTTACCGACCCCCGGTTTAACTGGGGGGTAGTCATGCCTATTCAGCGTACAATATAAAATAATGTTGGAAGTGACACTGTAGTAGTGTCACCCCAACATTTATTATAGAACCACTAATCAACTATCTTCTATCTAAATATACAACCTTCATATTAAACAAGAATATAAATATTATTTAAGCAAAATAGTAAGCATTAATCCACTATACCTATTAACCTATTTTATAATAGTTCAACACAATAATGAGATATGCTAAAGTTTAACAACCTATTCTTATTTACTAACTACTTTTCAGTACTCAAAACTACTATTACCCTATTATCAGAAGAATGTCCCTCAATTTTAATAGTAACATCATAATTTAAATCATAGCCTATTATATGTCTATTTTTATATTCACGCCACTTAATTCTGTCATTCGAAAGTAAAGCTTTAATTTTTTCAAATTCAATATGCTCATATATAATTTTAAAATTATAAACCTGACTATTCCTACCTGTAGCATAATGATCTTCATTTACCTTATAAGAAGATATACTTACAAGCTTTTGCTCATATGATTCAAGCTTTTGAATTTGGTTAGGTCTATTAAAAAAAGCAGCGACTGTCATAAAAAAAATGATAATCACACATATAACAGTAAAACCCAAAATAAGCTTAAACGATAAAGGCAATAAATTAAAATAAGACATTATTTTTTTCATAATTAATCCTCTATTTCAAATTGAGTTCTAATAGCTCGAATACGATTCTCTAAACTTTCCATATCATTGGTTTCTCTAATTTCAGCTTCAGGTTCTGTTGGAGGAGGTGAATATACACCATCAGGTTGATCTGGTGTATAAGTTGATAAATCTACAGAAGTATCATTCACCACATATTCTGATGGAACTTCACTTTCCAACTTCTCTGTATAAGAAAATGATATTGTTGCCTCTGGCGAAACATTCATAGTTTTAGACTCAGTTATATTGGTAGGGCCCAGACTATAACTTTTACCACCACCAGTATTCATTGATATTGAAATGGCCCCACCTGTAAACCCTTGCTCACCATATAAAACTCTAGTGTCACTGGTTGTTGATTGAACTGGGAATGCACTTGCCCCTATAGAAACTTGGTCTGTAACATATGAAGAACCTTCCGAATCTATCCCATAACCTCTTGAAAATCCAATCCCAACAACATCAGTAATACCTGCTCCAATCCCTTTGGACTCAGAATACAAATGATCTTTACGTATATATTTTTTCTTTTCTCTTAGTTTATTAATATTATATCTATTACTTTGAGCTGAGTCATAATTTAAATCTGCTAATGCTAAATCTTTATTATCTTCTGAAATCCCATCAAGATCAACTCTATCAACATGAAATAAACCTTCATCATTCCACTTTGTAGCATAAGATGCAGTAGCAGCACCACTATTGCTAGATTCACCACTTACTTTATTAACCACACCACCTACAGTAGCACTCAACCATTGTGCTAATGCTGGATCATGTTTAGCCACTTTCTTAATTTCACCAATTAACAGTTCATTTGTCATAGTAGCTTTAAAAGCACTACCAGGTGCATTACCAGCCATACGAGCTGCCAACTCACCTATTACACCATGAGCAATGGACTTAGCAACTTTACCCTCCTTAGTTGTTGGTTGCCAGTTATGTAGTTGTTCAAATGCATTTTTAGAGAATAGACGAGCTAACTCTTGACGTTCTTCAATTTTCTTTTTATCGAAAATCTTATCTAATTGGTGTAAGGTATTTTCAGTATTTGTATTAATCGTCTTAGTATCAATTTCTTTACCATCTACTGTTAGTATACCATCAGAAATAGCAGATTGAGTAGTCGAGCTTGCTTTACCTTTAGAACCTACACCCAAATTTGGAACTAGACCAATACTGTTATAAATCTTATCATAGCCTTTTTTATCATTGGTCTTCATCTCTTCGAGTTTCTTTTTACTACCATAGTAGTTATAGCCTATCCCATTATTGCTATAGGTATACTCAGCTTCATTTTGAATATCTTTCATCTCAAGAGATTTAGTAGTCAATGTATTCTTAGCTTTTGGAGCTTCACTTTTAATGACAGCACCTTCTAATGTAGTACCATTCCCTACATTAAGAGTATAGCCATCTTCTCCAGCATAAATACCTGCTTGGTGAGTTACGCTTTTCCATTTACTATCAATGCGACCTACACTTGCACTTATACTACCTGTTGGGTTCTTGAAATTAGGTTTAGAAGAAACAGAGAAGCCAGCAGATTTACTGTGTTCTTTAAAGTTATCTACATCTTGTAAGCTTTGCATATGTAAATCATGACCTGTATCAACTTCAACTTTCTTACCAGATACAGTAGAGCCAATAATAGTAGTATCTCGCTTTGCTTTAAGTTGTGCTAATTGTGCGGCTTTAATCGTCGTTGGTACATAGCTTTCTTGATGGGTATCGCCATTTTGGCGAGCCATATTACCACTCGCATTAATATTGAGAAGGCCGCCACCAGTCAAACTAATACCAGCACCGACACTCCATCCAGAGCTTTTATAAGTATTCTTAACATCTATAGTATTTTTACCAGCTTCAAGATTAATATCACTAGCGCTATCTAATACTAGTTTTTTTGCTTGTACTGTTTCACCAGTTAAACCGATACCACTTTGCTGAGCATCACGAGCTTTGATATGTACTTCACTATCACTAACAAGAGTACCACCTTGATATGTATTTGTGTCCACTACTTGCCCTTGTTTTCTAGAAGTGCTACCAATACTTACAGAGAGATTTATCGCATCATCAATATTTTTAGCGCCTCGTTTAGCTTTACCATCTACTTTCTCAACTTTACCAGTCACTGCATCTCGTATTTTAGCTCCATGTAAAGCTGTATCTACAGCTTCATATCCATCTTGCAATTGTTGACGTGCTTCATTGAGTTCAAGTGCGGCTAACCGTTTATCGTCTCGTCCACCCGCTTGTTTTATAGTACGAGTCGCATTAGTAAGCGTATTCGCTACTGCACCGCCCAACGATACGGTAAGACCCGTCTTCTTATAGCGTTCATCGTGACTCATGTGGTTATAGTCTACATTACCATCTAATGTCACAGCAGAACCTTCTAATACAGCACCGTCTTTAGCAACAATATCAGAGCTTGTGAGATGAATGGTATCATTCGCTTTGACAGTAACAGTACCTTTCGTGCTGGCAATTGTATTTCGTACAGTAGTTTCTTCATGGTTAACTTCATCTATATTGTGTTTTTCTTTACCTATAGTAAAGCCTATTCCTGTACTACCAAGCAAACCAGATTTCTTATGACGATATACACTAGTACCATCTGTAATCGCTTTATCTGCACCAAGTTCTACCTTACCACCAGCCATAACATCTACTGTATGTTCGCCTATAATTTGAGCAGATTGACCTGTTACATCTTGAGCACTTGTAATCTGTATATCTTTACCACTTACTGTAGAGCCTGTCACAGCTGTAGTAGTTGCATTATCCACCGCATTTGTGCTTTCACGTTTTACCAAGCTTTTCTTTTTATCTAGGTATACATGATTGACTGTACTATTTGCCTTCGCTGTATGTAGTTCAACCGTATCACCAGATACTTTTACTGTGTCTGCCCCTAATAGTTGACTGCCTTCAAGTTGTACGGCAGCAGAGGCTACAACAGAAACATTTTTACCTTCAATGCTACTCCCCACAGATGATTGTGCGTTAACAAGATCATGAGACTCAGTCGTTTGAGAGTGTCCGCCACCAGATTTACCCTTGTCAAAACGATGTTCTTCCAGTTCATGTGTAGCATTCATGGCTTTCATCGTTACATTATGGCCGGCCGCTACATGCGTATTTACATCAGAGGTAATAACACCTGCCGCCATAGATACATCTCGGCCTGCAACTACTGTTGTTTCACCAGCACCACCAATACGACCTTGATCTACACCGGTTATCGTTTCACGTCGATTATTTCGACTATCCCACTCAACTTTGCTATTAGCTGCCTTATACTGTACGCCTGTATTCATTACATCGCGTCCAGCACTAACCTTTGTGGAACCAGCTGCATTCGTTTGTGTAATGGTACCGCCTTCATTAATGACGTCTTTTTTAGCATACACAGAGACTGTATCGTTGCCCATAATAGTCCCTTGTGTATTACGAACTTCGTCATTCGCTGTAACCGTAGTAGTGTTACCTTTAATAAGACCATTATCATTGTGAATGGTGTTGCCAGTAATAGTTATATCCTTGTCTGCCACAATACTACCACTATTATGCATAGTATCAACGGAAAGGTTAATGGATTGGGCCTGTAAGTTAGCTGCACCTTCTACCCGTTTTGTGGTTGGTGCTAAATATAGAGTCGGTACTAGTACAGTTTCTGTTTTACCATTTGGCAATACAACAGCCTTATTAACTAGGAGTACTACATCCTCTTTAAGATTCTTTTGCTCAGCCTCTGTTAAACCTCGACCTAATGCAACAGATTGAGATTTTGTTACACTAATCCCTGCATCCATCAATTGGCGATATTGTTCTTCCGCTGAAAGACCAGATTGCAGTCTACTTTTACCGGTTTGACGCATAATCTCTTGCATAACGAGCTGTTGCTCATAATACCCATCACCCAATCGTTTTTGTATATTCATAGGGTCTAATTTAAGGCGAGATAATACGTAATCAGAAGATAAGAAATTACGCCGGTTCGTAAAGTTTGGATCCGTTTCAATCACATACGTAGTATTAGGATTCGTTGATAATTGACTCATGCTATGTAACAGAGATGTATCCACCGCAGCATCACTTGTACTATTCTCCACATGACTACCATATACGGCAACAGGGACATCTGTAGGATTGACTATCGTATTCTTATAGTTAGCCGTTCGTATATTAGTCGTATCCCGTCCACGTCTCCTCCGACGACTATATGATGTTGCCGTACCATCTTCAGTAATATATTCATTACCCTTAGGGTTACTTTGCTCATAGTGTCTTACAGTACCAGTGATATCTCCGGCAGCACTAATTTGACTAGCTTCATTCACCATATGATCGACATCCATATGTAAATCTCCACCGGAAATAATCCGCCCAGGGTTAGATGTATCTACCACATCTTTTTCACGAGTACGATCATATTCATACTTAGTCCAATTCTCATAATATTCACCATTTATAGAAAGTTGAAGATTCTCACGAGTATGAATAACAACCTTATCTTTTGGAATTTGCTCATGATCTAAATAAATTCGTTCTTCAGATAACTGATACCGCTTAATGCTACCAGATGGTGCTACTTCATTTTTAATATGCTCTTTTTCACCTACCGCTACACGTTTAAGGGTAATGCCACCATTTTTATTATCTACAGATTTAGCATATAATGCACCACCTTGACCAAATTCAATGGTAGATGCTGTATTTACAATACTATCTATCTTACCAGACACAGTTCCTGTAGAATCCATCGTTTTACCAAGTTGTAGTTTTCCTTCGGCTTTAATCACACTACCATCTGTATTGACAATCGAATTGGTTGCTATAGATAAATCTTTTTGGGCAATCATAACAGGGGCATCTTTAGTCTCTGTGTTCCCCTTTTGAATGACAGAATCGGTAGTAATCTTAGCTGTATCCACATACAATTTACCACGATTCATCTGTTCGAAACTTTTTGTAGTAACATCTGCATCTGTAGCAGCGATAGTACCGATATTTTGCAATTTGCCAGTACTATCTACGGTTAACTTATTTTGTGCAGATAATACACCTTGATTATTCACACCAAAGCCATCATTGGTGCCAACTAAATACATGCTATTGGCATACATACCACCAATAGCAGCTACATCAAGGCCTATCGGTGTAGACTCACCAGTTTTACTAACATTCGTAACTGTACCTGTAGCATCTACGGAAATAGCATTCTTACCCGTTACTACTTGGGCATCTTGTGCCCACACTTTACCATTCAGCTGAACAGCCTCAGCTAACATATCTGTACGTGCTGTTTTCGATGCATTAAGTCCTTTTTCACCTACTGTGATACTACCTTGTTGTACTTGATAGCCCGTAATACTACCGTTATTGATAATTGGATTTCCCGTTGTTAATGTAGCGCTACTTGCATTAATAAATGTACCATTATTGACAGAAATACCATTCGGGTTGGCAATGATAACATGTGCCTTATTGCCGGCTACTTCAAGGGCACCATTCATAGATGTTGCACCCGTACCTGTTACCTCATTTAAAATTGTATTCGCTGTAGGTCCGACTAGATTCGGATTTCCCATAATGTAACCTGCCAGTTCCGTATTCACAGGACGATTGGCATTATTTAAAATAAGCCCTTTATGATCTACATTAAATGCATCATATTGGTTATGGGATAGACCTTTATCATTAGGCGTATTGATATTGACTACAGTCATACCATTACGAGCCTCTTCTGTTTTAGGCCCCAATGCACCTTGAGCAGGTACAACAGGATTTGCTAACGCCATCGGAATCCATGGGGCTGAATTTGTAGCAAGCAACGCAGCAAAGATGGCCATTGTCGTATGTTTTCTAATATTCATATTATGTATCTCTCCTAAGTATATAAAACAATATGTATCTATATAACTCTCTATGTACAACACTTAAAATTGATAACTTCCTCTAAACGCCCAAACACGGGTATCTGTATTAAAGCCTTCTGGTTTCTTAATTGGCGTCCCTAGTGATACATCATAATTAACAGCGTCACCAACAGTGCCTCGTACACCAACGACACCACCAATCAAGGTATTACCTAGTTGAGTTTCTGTAGATGGTCCCCATACATGACCAATATCTATTCCTATATAAGGTGTAATCTGTTGTTTTCTAAATGGTAATGACCATTCACTTTGTACATAGTACCCAGAATCACCTCGTAGTGTTTCTTCCCCACTAAATCCACGTACCGAATACCGTCCACCAATACTAAACTGATCTGTAGTAAATAAGCGCTGATTAGTAAATTGGCTTCTAAAACGCATCGAGAATATACCTTGCTTATGACCGATTCGTACTCCCGTTTGAATCTGCCCTTCAACCCCAGCCATTTTATATAGTGTAGTTGGATTATCTGCCAAGCCTTCCCAACTTCGTACCTTAGCACCTAATCCTTTAATGCCCTGACGATAAAATACATACACATCACTCACTGTATTGCCTCTATATTGGCGATGAGATAATCCTAATTCTACCGATGTAGTATGTTGTTCTTGAACACCGATTTCTACATCATCCAAATAATTATGACGAGACTTATGATTAACTTTAGCAATAACTGATGTTTTCGAACGACTAGTTCTATTTAAAACCTGCTCTACCGATACCTCTGTACCTTGTGTGGTACCAGCCGAGCGAAATGCATTTGGCATAAACACCAATTGATTATAGCTGTACTTATACGTAGATAGTCTATACGTACGGTTGCCATCGGGAATCGTATAATTAACTGCATATTGCTTTGACCCATGTCCATCATCATGTGGGCTTATATCTTTAGTGAAATTAGCTGTTAATGTATCATTAAGCCCCAGCAATTGACTAAACGATAAAAATACAGTACCTTGATACTCTCCTGTAGCTTTATATCCTGAATTATCTAAGATAAATGAGCCATGCACAAATCCTTTTTGTTCTACCGTAAGCTTAACAATAGAATGTAACGGCTTGGTACCTGGTTCAATTGTCATCTTTATATCTTGACCAGGTACACTACGCATCTGATCAATCCCTTGTTCTAACGCTTGACGTCGTAATACATAACCAGGTCGTACAGGGAATGCACTCCGCCAATTCGTTCGTACATTTGAATTTGCAAGAACAATATCTTCAACATACCCTGGTAAAATCTCAAAGGTTAATGACCCTGAATGTAAATCTTGATTGGGTACAACCACTTGGCTTGTTACATATCCATCTGCTAATAATTGTTCTTGTAATTGCTTTTGAAGGAATGTAACCCCATCCGACCCGATTCGATTATGCTCATACGCCTCTAAACGGTTCTTATATTTACGAAATACAGGTTCTGACGATGTAATAACAATATGGTCTATAGGAAATGCAATCGCTTCCTTTGGTAATGCCTTCATAGGAGCACTACTAAGACCAACATACGCTGATTCTGAACGCAACGAAGCGGCCCCAGTCATTGGTGCTTCTGCGCGTTGACGCAACGAAGCATCGGCTCGGGCCGCTTCTTGTTGTATAAAAGGGGTAGATACATCGGCTGCCATGCTAGACAATGTACCAAATGTGGTCAGCAAGCCAATACAGCTTGCCGCAATACGTACAACTCTCATAAATCCCTCTCCTTTCTATATGTAAATTATATATTAATCTTAACTTTTTTTGCAACAGAACATTAAATTTTGTTTATTATTTTTTAAATATTATCTCTATCTTAGACAACTTAACCATGCAAAAATCTTCTACGTTTTATAATTCTCAGAAACACTATATATAATAAAATTAAGAAATCGTATAATAACACAAAAGGACTGTAGCGAAATACAGTTTTACCGCATTTCGCTACAGTCCCTTTTTAGGTATATTTCTTATTTTATTTAGGTATACACACTTCTATTACAAAGATAAAATCTATCTTTAAATCTATTTTATCCCAAGAATCCTCCATGGCCTAGTGCGATACAGTCTTCTTTTGTAATCTCATCGTCTGCAATGAGCCGTGGCACGATTTCATCAAAGGCTGTTGGTTTGCTAAATAAAACACCACCGGGGACGCCTAGAATTGGGGTACCATCAGCACAGTATGCAATGCACACCATAGAGCCCGGCAGTACAGGAAGTCCATAGGTTACAACGCGGTCTGCGTAGCGTTTAATAGCGCCCGGTGTTAAATCATCAGGGTCTACGCTCATACCGCCGGTGCAGAATATGATGTCAGCGCCCGCCACTTTCACCTTATCAATGGCTGCCACAATATCGTCCGTGTTATCTGTTACGATTTCATGGGCGATTTTTTTCACCCCAAATGGCGCACAACGTTCTTCAATGATAGGTGTGAAAGCATCTTTAATGCGTCCTTCAAATACCTCAGAACCTGTCGTAACGATGCCCATTGTTTTGCGCACGAATGGTTTAATATTTAAGATAGGTCCACCGATTTTCTTTGCCTCTGTTACTTGTTGTTCTTCTAGCAATAAAGGAATACAACGCATACCAGCGATTTTATCGCCAGCTTTCACAGGTGTATTATTCAATTTTGTAACAATGGTCAATTCACCGATGCTATTAATGGCATATAATTTTTCTACATCTACCTTGAGTAAGCCATCAACATCAGCAATAGCCTCTATTTTACCTTGTGCCATGGGACCATCATGCATATGGTCGCCCTTGGCAATGGCATATAAGGCACGGGCCACATCTTCTTCGTGAAGAAAGCCTTCATCTTCTGGTTCCATCACATAAATATGTTCTTTACCAAGATCGAGTAATTTAGGGATATCCTCTTCTGTAATCACATGACCACGACGAAACGGTGTATCTTTCACCTCGCCGATGACGATGCGTACAATATCGTGTACCAAGGCATGTCCTACGGCATCTTGTACTCTTATTTCTTTCATAATCTAACCTTTCAATATCTATTCTATTTCATGTATATCAAACATAATATGTAGCAATACATTTACTATATCATATGAATGATAGCGGCTAATATGCATTTACGCACATACGAGTTTAGCAATCCACATACCGATGGCACAAAGGGCTAAACCGCCGAGGATTTGCACCGCCCCATAGAATAGAACATCTGTAACATCACCAGATGTTAAGAGCTGTAAAAGCTCAAAGGCGAATGTAGAAAATGTGGTAAAAGCACCAAGTCCACCAACGACTAAGAAGAACCGAACCCATTGAGGCCAGTCAGGTCTACAGAGATAGGCACCTAAGATGATACCGATGATTAAACATCCGATTAAATTGACCGTAATTGTGCCAAATGGATAAGGGCCTAAGCGCGCCATCACCCATTCACCTACCACCGTTCGCGCTAATGCACCAAGAGCACCGCCGCAGGCGATAGCTATATATTTTTCCATAATAGATCTCCATAAAATTAACGATTCGTGTAATTATCATATATACATAATAATTATCACATATTACGTATTAGTCAACAATGTATTTGCTAAGTATACTAAAAGCACAAGGTAGGGATCGGAAAGGAGGTCTTATGAAGGATCCTACACTTACAATGCCGGCCTACCGACGGAATCATTATCAGGACCCAAAATTTCAGCAACAGTATATGTGCTTGGGTCACAAAATCTCTACCCTGCGAACGTCGATGGGCATTTCACAACGACAATTGGCCGATGTCGTGGGCATTAGTCGCAGCTATTTAAGTAAATTAGAATGTGGATACGGAATATCAGGCGTATCCATTGAGGTAGTATTTAAAATTGCTTATTGCCTCAATATTTCTACCAGTCAATTGCTACATCTTCGTATGCAAGACTATAAATCCTGTAATAGACATCTTTCAAAACATTATGAAAGAGTCGAATTTTTCCGAGGAGCACACCAGCGCTTTTTGGAGCTAAAAAAACGTCTCTAATCTATAGACCTCATAAGAATAGAGACAGAATTAATTCTTTATTACACTCTCTTCTATTCAACAAAAAAACATTATATAACCTTCCAAAATTAGATTAACAAAATAAAGTAATTCCTACTTAACACGTACAACATATATAAAAGATAAACCCCTTACAATATCTTATATATGACTTTGCAAAACAAAGGACCCTATTAAGGGTCCTTTTTACTATGTCTATGTAGTTTTATACTTCGTTCAATTTCTTATCTTGTAATTCCGCATTAGCCCGTTTAAAGATAAATGCATTATTGATATGCTTGCGCATCGCATTTTCTGCGGCCACTTCGTCATGACGTTCAATGGCATCTACGATGTGATCATGTTCATCGTCACAATCGTGTGTGCGCACTGCATTGAAGGAACTCAAATACATATCGCGATTTACGCGTTCACGGAAATCGGCTAAGTAATCAACAACGCGATCATTGCCAGAGAATTGAGCAATCATGCTGTGGAATCGGCTATTAACCTCTACGCGTGCCGTAGCGTCCTCAATAGCATGCATTTCCTTGCATAATTCCTTAAGCTCTGCCACTTGTTCTGGCGTAGCGTGACGAGCACACAAACGCGCCCCCAAACCTTCCATAACCTCACGACATTGATATAGCGCCACGATTTCTTCCGGTGTATCTGCCTTAACAGTAACACCCTTCCATGGCACGATAACAACAAGGTTATCTTTTGCTAATTTTCTGAAAGCTTCGCGAACTGGCGTTGCACTAACTTTGAGCTGTTCTGCGATCTTAACTTCATTTAGTTTTTCTTGCGGTAATAGCTCCCCTGTTAAAATAGCCTGTTTCAAGGTCACATAAACTTGTTCACTTAAAGGCAATCGTTCAATTGAATCTACAGCGGAAAAATGATACACATCTTTTGGTTCTTTTGTACCCTTCACGTCTTTTGTCATATTTCTAGCCTAGGTCCCCTCTAATGTTTACACGCTTTCATACTTTCAATGAACGCCTAAAATGAGTATAATAGAATGTAAGCATTTTTATATACGAACACATGTATATATAATAATTGTATACTCTATAATTATAAGTCCCGTACATATGACTGTCAATTTCAAGATAGTCACAGTTAAAAAGTAAGGAAGTTACCCTATGAGTCGTTGTTTGGTTATCATTAACCCTGTATCGGGCGGTGGTGCAGCACGCCGATACGCCCTTGATTTACAGTGGAAATTGAGCACCCTTTTTGACACAATTGAAGTTAAATTTACTACTGGTGCCGACGATGCAACCCGTTTTGCAAAGGCCGCTTGTGAAGATGGTTTTGACGCCGTTTTCTGCATGGGCGGCGATGGTACCGTTAATGAAACGGTAAACGGCATCGCCCAAGGCGGTTTTAAAGCAACCTTTGGCTTTATTCCGGTAGGAACGGTCAACGATATGTCTCGTGCTCTCGGCATTCCACAACGACCATTAGAGGCGATTCGCCGTCTCGATATCAACCAAGTTCGCTCCATCGATATTGGTCGCTGTAATGATAAATACTTCTGCAATAATATTGCAGCCGGTGTCATTCCAAAGGTTATCGAAGAGGTAACACCAAAGGAAAAGCGCATCTTAGGTCCATTGGCCTACTTCTTGCGCGCTGGTCAAGCTCTCTTTACTACAAAGGACTATACATACCGCATTCAAACGGAAGATGATGATTTCATCTGCAAATCGCCTCTCGTACTAGCTCTACTCACCAATGTCGTGTCTAGTTTTGAACGATTCATGCCAGAGGCCTCTGTAGACGATGGGTACATGCGCCTCGTAATTTTCAAAGAGTACTTTATCCTCGATATCTTCAAGGTTCTACCGCTTATCCTAAGTGGCGCCATCTATAACTCTAGCAATACTACTACATTGACGGTCAAAAAAGCTCATATCGAACTATTGAGCAATGTAGATAATTTACCAACCAATATGGATGGCGATGCAGGTCCTTATATGCCTGTAGACCTCGAGGTATTACCACGGGTCCTCAAGGTATTTGCACCGACAAAACATCAAAAGAAAAAACCGCTTCTCTAAGCGATACGAACCCCCTTTGCTGGCAAACCAGTAAAGGGGATTCATATTATGCTAAGTTTATATGCACTTACAACAAAACTGCTTCATGTAAACGGAAGCTATAAATATAACTTGCTTTAACAGACATGTCTGTTAAGGTTTCTAGGGCCTCTTTATAGAGGTCCATTTGTATTTTATAGCGGCGAATGAGCTCATCTCCACTCTTAACGCGGTCCGTCTTATAGTCCACGAGGACCCATTGACCATCTTCTACAAAAGCGGTATCGATGATACCTTGTAAGAATAGGCGTTCCCCTTTCTCTACATCAGGATATACCCGATTACCATCAAAGAGCATGCTAAACGGCAATTCTCGTTCTACTCGTTTGGATGCAATGAGACGCTTACCAAGATCAGAGTTAAAGAATCCATATAAGCTACGATCACTTAATAGACTTCGTTCTTCATCGCTAAATTTACCTTCTGCTTGCAATGAATCGAGCATATCTGTCATGGATATTTGCGTATATTTTTTAACAGGTAGCCATTGCATCGCTTCATGCATCAATGTACCCCATTGAGCACCCGTTACGATTTCATCAGCTGCTGCAATAGCTAGCGGCTTACGTCCAAATACGGAATCGGCCAGTTCTGTTTCACTAATAGCAGGAATGCTAGTATCTACTACCGCAGCCTCACTAGTCGTATCCTCAGTGGCATCACTGGATGGTACAGATTGCTGTTGCATCGATACCTCTGTAGCCGATACGGCCTCCGCATCACGTTCAGCAAATCGCCGTTTCAATTCACTAACCGAAATCTTGGCCGTCGTCTTGGAGGCTACGAGGTTTGGATAGGTGAAAGCAAAGCGCTGTACGATTTCCTCTGGTAATTCTACATCATTTACCTTACCTAAGGCGCGAACCGTATTGATAGTCGTTTCATCCACATCGGCCTTGTAATCCAAATCGCCATAGAGAGAACCATCATGAATTTCTACCTTCACCTGACATTGACGGTCTAGTAAATCAAAGTTCGTTTCCCCTTCGAGTTCAATGATATTACGAAGTGGTGCACCCCCATCTAGATGACGGGCAAAGGCGATGAGTAGCCAATGCAAATAAGAATTACCAGCTTTTATCAAATCGGCACCTAATGCTTGGGTCTGCGTCAAGGCCGCATGTTTTATATGAGCACCAACGCCTTTTTCCTTTTTGATTTCCTTGTTAATATATCCAGTCAAGAATAGCTTGTCCCGTGCCCGCGTCAACGCAACATAGAGGATACGCTGTTCTTCGGCTTTCATGGCATCCGATTTAATGGATTTACAATAAAGCCATGGCATGGATGGATAGGATACGCGAATATCTGGGTAATAGCCCTTTAATCCGATACCACCATTTTTATCAACCAATAATGGTGAATTAAAATCCATGGTGTTAAATTTCTTTTGTACCCCAGACAGGAATACAACAGGGAATTCAAGGCCCTTACTCTTATGAATGGTCATAAGACGCACCACGTCATCCGCTTCGGTAACCACATTGGCAACAGCCATATCCTGATTGCTGTCGCGTAAGCTTTCAACAAAGCGAAGGAATCTGAAGAGGCCTCGGAATCCAGAGGATTCAAAGCCCTTAGCCCGTTCATAGAGGGCCATCACATTGGCGCGGCGCACGAGTCCATTCGGCATAGCGCCAACGTAGTTCACATAATCTAAGGTTTCGTAAATATCCCACAACAGATCCGCTACACCATGACGGCGAGACAAGGTACGCCAACGCTCGATATGAGCGATGAATTGGAGCAATCGTTCATCTTGAGCCTGTTCTGCGTAAAGAGGCATAACAGACCATAAAGAGCCGTCACCGGTAAGGCGCAATGCCCCTAATTCATTGGCATCAAGGCCTACAAGGCCAGAATGCAATACAGCGGCCATCGGCAAATCCTGCTCTGGATTGTCGATGATTTGTAACAAGGACAAGAGCAATTGGATTTCTTGCGCTTCAAAGTAGCCATCTCGTTCATTAACAACGGCGGGAATACCCGCTTGGCGCATAGCTGCCACGGCTCGCGTTCCCCAACCAGCAAGGGACCTGCGCAATACGGCAAAGTCGCGCCATTGAATTTGACGAAACGTTCCATCCGCATTTTGCACCTGTTTCTTCGAAGCGTGCAATTCCTTGATTTTTTGGATGATGAAATCTAGCTCCCGTTCATTATTCTCCGGTTCATCGCCTGCGGTTTCGGAATCACCATCACTTTCATCAGAACGATTTGTGTCACTTGTATCCAAGAGATGTAATTCTACAGCGCCGCCCACCCAATCGGATGGTGTATCTTCTACGATACGGCCCGGTATAAGCGACTCTTTTTCACCATAATCAAGCTCCGCTGCCTCTTGGGTCATAATTTGGTAGAAGATGAAATTCGTAGTGGTCAAAATATTTTCGTGAGACCGGAAATTCTTAGCCAAATCGATGCGTCGCTCTACGGCGTCATTCATGAGCCCATACGTATTGTACTTGTTCATAAATAGCGAACTATCCGCCATGCGGAAACTATAAATGGCCTGCTTCACATCGCCTACGTAGAAACGGTTATCCACGCGAGATATGAGGTTAATAATGGTTTCTTGTACACCATTCGTATCTTGGTATTCGTCCACCATGATTTCTTTGAACGTATCCTGTAATTCAAGAGCCACTTCAGATGGCTGTGGATCATCTTCTGTACCTGGTTCAACGAGAAGTGCCAAGCAGAGATGTTCCAAGTCGCTAAAGTCCATGATACCTTGCTCTTTTTTTGCCTCATCATAGGCTTTGTGAAAGGCGATAGTCAATTCTACAAGATTATGAATGAGCGGATATTGGTCTTTAAATTGCTGTTGCAATACAGCTTCATCAATATGGAATAGACCATTTTTCATGCTCTTTAAACTATCCTTGTTTTGGGATCCTAGCGATTTAAATTCATCTGCTAGCGCACCATCTACTTCGCCCTTTTCTAAAGCTTTGCCAAGGCTTGTAAAACTTGCTTTTGTAAAGGTATCTAAGTTACGGCATACGTCGACCATATCGGACCAAGTCTGAGCCCCTTTTAATTGTGCCAATGCGGCTAATTGCTCTTGATACACCTTATCCCATTTTTTAGGGCCTACAGGGCTTTCAAGCAAGGGTTCCATCGCTTCGATGCGGTCTGCAATGCGTTCAATTTCGGCCTGTTGCTCGTCCCACATAGCACGGCCCCACAAGGTATCTTGTAAATCCTGTTTTTGAGCAGCCTCGTACGGTTCTACGGCACAGCGCATCCATCCATCAGGATTCGATTGAGACATGGCAAATTCATAAAGGCTGAGTACCTTATCTTGCAATCCTGCGTCAGATTTATCATCGCTAAAGAAATCAGATAAATCAAAAATACCATACGTATTGTTTTCATAAGCCTCTTTTAAGAGGTTCTCTAATACCTCTTGTTTTAAAAGAGCCATTTCCGCTTCGTTGCCGATGCGGGCTGTTGGAGGTATATCTAGTTTATAGAAATAGGAACGAATTACCCACTGACAGAAGGAGTGCAGTGTAGAAATATGAGCCGATGGCAATAGATTAAGCTGTCGCTCTAAGCGCGCTTGTAACGCTTTATCATCGGTGGACTCCATAGCCTTAGCTAAGGCAACACCAATACGAGCGCTCATTTCAGCGGCAGCGGCCTTCGTAAAGGTAACGACCATCAATTCTTGTACGGATAATGGATTCTCCATATCTTTCAAACGCGTAATAATACGCTCTACAAGAACCGCCGTTTTACCGGAACCAGCAGCAGCGGCAACAAGCAATGTTTGGGCCCCTAAATTACTGTCCTTCGGGGACATGATGGCAGATTCCTGCTCCGGTGTCCATTTAACGCCCATTGTCGTCACCTCCTGTCATAGAACTATCGTTATTAGAACTTTCACCAAAACTAGCGTCAGACTCTGCTGGATTCGATGAACCATTGAGGGCATCGCGCATTTTATCAAGGGCATTCGCCTCATTTAGAGCGCTCAAATAATTGTATTGATTGCGCTCATTATCAAAACGACACACGGTCTTGTAATCGCAATAAGAACAAGGAATGGCCTTATTCAACTGGTACGGTGCGATTGGGAATTGTCCCTTACCGATAGCAGAACCGGTGTCCGCCATAATCGATTCCGTATAGCGACACATGATATCAAAGTCACCGGAGGATTTAACGATTTTCATATCCCCAGAATGGATGGCTCCCTTTCCTGTAATGCGAACGGGCACATAAGGACCTTTGCTCTTATAGGTGCGCAATTTTTCATCCATTTTTTCCAGCATGTCGATATCATCTGTAAAATACCCTTTATTATTAAGGGCCCCATTTGTATCCGCCAAGGCTTTGGCCTCTTCATAGGACACAGGCTCACCCGCTGGCGTTCGTGGATTTTTTACATACGTATACACCACGGCAGCCGGTGTCATCGGTTGATCATGATGTTTCTTATAAGCCGATTCTAATGCCAACAGATAGGTCATCAATTGTAATTTTAAACCGTAATAGATTTCCTGTGCATTAACCGATGTACTACCCGATTTATAGTCGATAACCATGCCATACGTGTGACCATCGCGTTTATATTCATCGATACGGTCAATTTGCCCAACTAGGCGTAAATAACGGTCCTCCCCAAGGGATACCTTAATAGAGTCCCATCCATTGGGACGTCCAAAATCCTGTTCTAAATACATCGTATCGAAGGAGGATCGGCTAGACCAATCGACAAGGCGCGATACCGTTTTTTGTAATGTTCTGACAACGCGTTCTTCAATGGCCTTATCATAGGCTGTTTTTTCGTCCTCATCATAGCGGTTTTCTTCTAATATATCCGCTGCTACGCGAGCACATAATTCTTGTTGTGCCGACTCATCCAAATCACGCCATTGCTTATGCTCAGACAATAGTTGCGTGCCTAACCGCTCTAAATTGGCATGTAAAAAGGTACCAATTTCAGGGGCCCCAAAGGAACGAACCTTACGAGGTTCTAGTTTTAAACCATATTGCGCATAGAATTTAAATGGACATTGACGATATTTTTCAAGGCGCGTTACAGACCCTGACATATAACCCCGTTTGAGGAATAGACCATTTACTAAGTCCGGCGAAATAACGGGAACGTCATTATTGTCTCGAATGCCACGGCTCACATCCTCTAAACGTGGTCTGTAGGCCCCATCATAACGAGCCCAATTATAGAGGCCCCACCATAGTGGTGACACAGGTACACCGCTAAACAAAGCCCCCCAACGTTCAGATAAGAGGGATAAACTTTGGTATGGGCGCCATAAATATTCGCCCTCTGTACCATCTTGAATGGTAAAAGGAACCTCTATCGGGGACGTACAGAAACCGAGGGATTGTAACCGTTTAATAACGAGGGAACTTTCAAGGCCTTCCCCTTCATCATTAGAGCCTGCATAGGATATGGTTAAATGCTCCTCTGCCCGCGTCATCGCTAAATAAAGAAGGAAATTTTCATTAAACGCCTTCGGCAAGGCGCCTTCCGCAAGAACGATGCCCGCCTCAGCCAATGCTTCCCGTTCTCTATCCTTGATTAAGCCTTCATCACCCATATTTTGTGGGAATACACCTTGATTAATACCCATCACATAGACACGAGGCCACGATTGGCTATACGCCCGTTCTATTGTGGTAATCGCTACGTGATCCAGGGATGGTGGAATCATGGAGTAATGAACATTATCGAGGGCCTCTTCTAATAGGGCTATCATTTCATCGAGTGTCAATGTTTCCGTATCGGTGAGGACCATCATCTCATCGAGGAATCCGATGACCGCATTGTACATTTGCTCGTGACTGGCCTTGGATTCCAAATCGCCATCGCGCTCAGCCTCTAGTGACCATTCATAGAGGCGTTGAGGCACTTGTAATTCCTCCAGAACTGTGTAGATGTGTTTACACCATTCCGCCCCCGTATGTGCGTCACTGGACGTGGCAAAATCAAACCAAGGTATCAAAATATCCATGATGGCCTGTCTCGATGCATTCACGCGCGCATGTCTCGGTGCGTCCGGTTGTTCTTCGTCTGAAAGCCCCGCTACGCGGCGCATATATGACCAGTTATCCCGTTCCCACTGTAGATGATCGATACCAAATTCGAGCACGTAGTTTTCTAATTCATCCACCGCCTCGCGCGTAAGAGGTGTCAAATCCGTTTTCAATAGACGGAACATGATGTCACGACTATAGCTATGCTTAACGATACCGAGCAAATCCGTCATCAATTCTCCGAGCGGATGATTGTTCATAGGTCGTTGACGGTCTCCAAAATGAGGTATCCCATAGCGAGTAAATACCTTTTCCAACGTATCCCCATAGGTTTCGGATTCACGAAGCATAATACACACATCGCGGTAGCGTGCATTAGGATTGCTTTCAATATAGGAAAGGATATCACGAGCCACCCAATCCGCCTCGCGTTCTCGATTATAAGCGCTTACAAGCATTATATGTTCATCCGTAGTATTGCGTTTACCATGAAAGAAGTTTTCTTCTAAGGATTGCAATACAGGTGTCCCTCTATGCTCTGTAAAGGACTGAAAGGACAATTTCGTTCCATATTCCTTATGAAGATTTTCCAAGATTTCAACGGAACGATTAAAGATGCCATGATGTCCCTTATTAGCCAATATACGCTTAGGATCAGCCGGTAAATCGACGGTGATTACCGACTCTACAGCAAGGTCAAAGAGCATATATAACAGTTCAAAATGAACCGGTGTAAACCAGTGAAATCCATCAACAAAGACATGGCAATTTTCCATCAATGGAGACTGTGGCAATGCATGAACAAGGTCCATAATAGGGTCCCCATCAATTTGTCCATGAAGCTGCAATTCCTCTTCATAAGCCGACATGCATAGTGCCAATTCCCGTAATTTTTTCTGTAATACCCCATTCGATACGCGCTGTGCACCAGATTCTAATTCATCAGGTCCAATGCGAAATGATCGAAACTCGGAAAATAAACCTTGCAAGACCGAAGAAAACTCAGGCCGTTTTGCGGCTTGCGATAACAAGCCTAATTCAGCCCCTTTGCGCTTCATCACAAGGCTTAGCAACATGGTTCTACCCAATTGAGATATACTTTGCTGCTGAGCCTTTACATTGCCTATCGATTGATACACCTGATAAGCCAATCGGCCAAAGCCAACGACGCGGACCGTCGTAAAGCCGCCTTGAGGCATAAATTCCGCAAGTTCCCGTTCCACACGATAGGTGGCTGGCTCTGGAACTAGCAAAATAATAGGGTCACCTGGATATTCGGTAATGACCTGCCGAATACGCTCATATACGGCACGGGTCTTACCAGAACCAGCGCGACCATAATACATGGTAATACTCATACTACCTCCCACAACGATGCTTATATTTAGTAATTCTGCTTATATTTCATCATCCCTAAAATAAAATATATAGCATGGATAATTTATACGACATATAAATATATATACTATTGTACACCATGGGATATCAAAATTGTATTTGACAAATTCTCATTTTTACCTTATTCTGTTTACAAAAATTAAAAAAATTAAATTTGTTTATATTTTGTTTACATATTGACACTTATCATGTATAATGAAACCTAGATGAAGTGTTATTTGTAAAAATGTGAGATTAGGAGTCTTTATTATGAATACAAAACGAATTGCAACGGCTTTTGCTGTATTGGCAGCAACAACAGTATCTTTCTCTGCTTTTGCGGCATCCATGGATGCTAACGCACGCGCTTATGAACGCGCTGCAGCAGAACAAGCTCAATATCAATATACACCTGCAAACAGTGCACCTGTTGCACAAGCAAGTTATGTGGCAATGCCTCCACGTCCTAACTATACACCATTGCCACCTGTACCATATACAGCAGGCGATATGAGCCAACAAATGCCTGTTTCTAAAGACTTAGGCGATCCAATCTTTGTGGCTCCACAAACAACAGCTGTAGGCATGCAAATCATGGATCCAATTCCAAGCCCTAATGCACCTCTACAACAAGCTGTAGATGCTCCAGCTACACTTACTTTCAGCAAAAGCGGTAGCGGTTATGTATCCACATACAGAAATAACCAATTGAACGCATTTGATGTATTGTTGAATGGTCGTTCTTATACATTTGATTTACCAGCTTATACAAATGGTTACCAAGTAAAAACTGCAAGTTCTTACAACCGTGCTGGTAATGGCATCGCTAATGTATTTACAACAAATGTTATTACAGAAGCAATCGTAAACAATACATCCTTACGCGTTACTGTTAACATGACACAACCTACATCCGTAGCAGCATCCAAATTACGCGCTATGCAACAAACTGGCCAAGTAACATTGGGCGAAGTTTCCACATTGTTCGCTTATAATGAAAGCTATGATGGCGTAAAACAAGCTGCTAACTACGATGTATACAACAATAATGGTCGTTTCATCGTTGTAAAATCCGGCGCAGTAACAGTTCCAAATGGTGCACAACATCCATATGCAACTGCTATGTTTGCAATTACTGATGATACTGTAGCAGCTGTAACGGTTTCCGGTAACAGTGGTGAAACGTATGAACTTGTGAAAGGTACCGCTTACGCTATCGCTGCTTCTGCACACGCTGCAGCTGACAAAACATCCAAACAAAAATAATTGACCTCCAGTGTACGACTTATGTCGAGCACTACATATAACGAAAAGAGCACATCCTACGGGAACGTGCTCTTTTCTACTATAATCGTGTAAATGTTTCCAATGCCTTATAGGCCATCAAGCGATAGCCGCGCTCATTTGGATGAACCTCTCCTGCAAATACGATTTGTCCTATTTGATCGGCTTCATGAAGAACGGTATAAAAATCGATAGTATGTAAGCCATGTTCTCTTGCATATTCTTGTAGACGACGGTTTACGTCCACTACCACATGATTAAGGCCGTCCATTTCACTATCAATTTGTGTTTCAAGGCCCATGATAACATGCCCCTTTTCACCGGCTATGGTAGCAGCTTTAATGAGCTTGCTATATACGTAGTCGCTATCACGATTTTGCAAAATATCGTTCGTACCGCACATAATGCATATATATCGGTCATCTTCATAGGACTTGTCGATACACCAGGATTCTAAATAATTGATTAAACCTTGCACAGATAATCCATCAATACCGTGATTTTCCATATGATATGCGGGTAGTGCGGCACTACACAGTTCAACCCAACCGAGACCTACTCTCACATCATAACCATGGGTGATGCTATCTCCAAAACATATTATTTTCATGAAATCCTCCCTGTACATTAATTCATCTACATTGTAAAATATATATGTATAAAGTACAATATGTTACTCATTTTCATGTATTTTTAAGTACAATATGGTACACTTTTTTCACATGGAGAGGAGAATTATAATGAAATATTTTTTAGCTCTCGTGGGAACCCTATTGTGTACCACGCAATCGGGATTTGCCATATCACAATATGAAATAGAGCAAAAGCCCACTCAATATCAGCTAGCTTATTCTAGCGATACCGAGCGTATGTATATCGACCTTAGTTCGATTCATACGAAACAGACTGCTGCTAATTATAAAACGGTACAAGCACGGCTATTAAGCTTATACACCAAAAACAATGTAATTGCAGACTACGATACAAACTTCACATTTTATAGCCAACAACCTAATGCACCGGTGACGATGACTGCGTGGAAAATATCAAAGCCAACATTCTATGCAGAAAATGGGTATCCTATCGATACATTACCGCAACAACGGTTAGCAAAGGATTATGGACAACACGTGGCGGCTCAAAACAGCCCATCACAACGCATCGGGGAATTTATCTATAATACATCTAAAGAGATGGAAAAGATTACCTATACCTATGATAATCCATATATTCCACCGCAAGTATTCCCACCGGTTGTCGATCAACAGACACGGGTCGCATTATTTGGTCTTATGCCTCCAACAGATGCTGTTATTTCTACGCCAATGGATCGCGTTATACCAGCACCTCCTGCACCTCCAACTCATATGCAGCCAAGCTTGCAACCAGGTCATGTAGGCGGCCCTAATCTAGATAGCTTAGGTGACCGCGGGCGTTTCTCACCGAATTTAAATGCACTTCAACCTGGTAAATTCCAACCATCCAATCGAAATATTGCCCTTCCAGATCGTCAAGGTCCTCCTGCAGCACAAGGATTTAGAGATAATAATCCTCGCAATGATAGAGATCGTAATGATAACGGTCGAAATGGCATCGGTCGTGACGGCAAGTCCCAAAATGGTGCCAGCCGTGACAATGGTGGCCGCAATGGCGGTAATCGTGACGGTGGTAGTCGCAATGGTGGCGGTCATGGTGGTGGACAAGGTCCTCATTAATGTTAAATTTATAAAAACTTTCAATGTACAAAGAAAACCCTCATCTCAAGCGATGAGGGTTTATTTTATGGCTTTCACAAGCGAAATTTATTTTTTTAGTCTTACAAAGAACAAGGCAATGGCACCGATAACTGGTGCAATAGCAAGGGTCATCAATGCAGATTTATAGCTACCAGTTGCAGTTAGCATGCTACCTAAAATCATAGG
>JAIITD010000190.1 GCA_022737715.1 Veillonella sp. | reverse complement strand
GGATCTTGTTCACATTCAAGGTAACGTTTTGTAAATTCTTTATTATCATCCGTATCGTAGTAGTCCTCTAAGGCGTAACCTTTCACAGTCAAAACTTCGTGAGGGTCGAAGAGTGTGAAGTTTTCACGAGCTAACAAGCGTTCCATAAAGATATTTGGAATGGAGATGGCAGGGAAGATATCATGTGCTTTACGACGGTCATCACCATTGTTGGTACGAAGCTCTACGAATTCGTAGAAGTCCTTGTGCCAAATATCAAGTGTTACTGTAGCGCCACCCTTACGTTTGCCCAATTGGTCTACGGCAACGGCAGTATCGTTGTACAAGCGAATCCAAGGAATAACGCCACCAGAGGAATTCTTAAAACCGCGGATATCGGAGTTCAATGCGCGAACCTTGCCAAGGTAAATACCAAGGGCACCGCCATGTTTAGATACGCGGGAGAACTTGCTATTTACATCGTAAATAGACCATAAATTATCGTCTACACCAGAGATGAAGCAAGAGGACAATTGATGGAATGGTGTACCTGCATTAGCCAATGTAGGTGTAGCTGTTGTCATCTTTAATTGGCTCATCAAATCGTAGAATTTCTTGGCGTATTTTACTTTGTTTTCACCTTCTACCAATGCCAAGTGCATAGCGATGGCCATGAAACGTTCTTGTGGCAATTCATAGATTTCTTTATTGAAGCCTTTTACCAAGTAACGGTCCGCTAACAATTTAAGACCTTCATAGTTGAATAGGTAGTCTCGCTTAGGTTTGATATAATCGCCCAATTCTTGAAGTTCTTCAGGTGTATATTCTGTAACGAAGAAGTCTGCGTATTTTTTCTCCTCTACAAGCATATGTACAAGATTTGGGAAGTTGCCGTAGCCGAAAGCTTTGTAACGGCGTGTGATAGCAGCTTCCTTATAGAGATCGAACAAGAAAAGGCGGGCTGCTACGAACTGCCAATCTTGGTTCATTTTATTGATTTGGTTACCAAACCCGTCATCTTTTTTAGAGATAACTTTTTCGATAGCTGTTTGTACTAAAGTTTTTTGAATTTCTTTAGTCGTCATGCCATCAACGAATTGTAATTTCGCATCCATTTCTAATTCTAGTGGATCACAAGAATCTAACCCCAAGCATGCGAAGGCAATCATTCGTTTAGTTTTCTCTACGGATAGCGGTTCAAAATGGCCATCCCGTTTCTTGATCATAATCTCCATTATGGTTCCCCTTACATTGTAAATCTATGTAAAATCATTTGTAGAGCTAGCGTAACTCATATATAATCCCTTACGCTATATCTAATCAGAAAAATAAGAAAACTACTATATATTGTAGTTTTCTTATTTGCTAAATACATTATGTAATGATTATAGCGAAAAAAATCTATATATTCAATATTGACTTTTTTAAATTTATAAATGTAGTTCAATTAATTTTATCGATATAGTTGCAAATGCTTGAAAGTACTATGTAAGGAGCATATATGATGATTTTAAATGCTATATCACTTTTTAGCATATTCAGATAGTACTTTCATTCTCTATAATATTGTGATTTATTTTATTAAAAGACTACCTTATATGTCTTATAATAAATATATATTAATAAGGAGGTAAGACATGAAGTCTATCGTTATATATTCATCCCTTACAGGAAATACTAAACAGGTGGCAGAGGCCATTGCTAGCATATTACCAGAGGGCACACCATGTGTTGCTATGTCTGAATTGCCATCAGATATAGCATCCTATGATCTTGTATTTGCTGGATTTTGGGTTGATAAGGGTACAGCTAATAAAGAGGCCCGCGATATACTGGGTACATTGCATAATCTGTACATTGCGTTGTTTGCAACGGCTGGCGTGCCACCACACATGGAGCATGCTAAGCAAAGTCTTGTTAATGCAGCAGCTTGCTTGCCAGACGGTGTGGTGCCTGTAGATACTTTCATCTGCCAAGGTAAGGTTGACCCTAAGGTTATAGAAATGATGTATAAAATGTTTCCAAAGGGACACAGTCATGGTCAATCGGCCGACCGAGATGCACGTCATAAACAAGCGGCAGTCCATCCAAATGAAGATGATTGCAAGGCAGCAATGAAATTTGCCAAGCATGTATTAGATTCAATTTAAACCAATAAACAGCAGTGCCACATATAGGCGCTGCTGTTTTGTTTTAATATATTGACGAACGTTTTTAGGTACATTACGATAAGAATATAATGATGTAAAGAAAAGAGGTCGTTTATATGGAATTCTCGTACTTTTTACCCGTAAATATCCAATTTGGTTGGAATAAAGTAGATAGTGTTGCTGAATTTGCTGCACCGTACGGCAAGAAAGC
>JAIITD010000189.1 GCA_022737715.1 Veillonella sp. | reverse complement strand
TATGGGGTGAGTAGTGGGGATCGAACCCACGCGTAACGGAGCCACAATCCGCCGTGTTAACCGCTTCACCATACCCACCACCTTGTAGGTATCGAAGACACTGTCTTCGTAACAAAGAGAATTATATCTGTTTTAGAAGTTTGTGTCAATAACTTTTTCTAATTTCATTTAACTTTCAGTTTTGAAATTAACAAGCTATATACTTCTAATATAAAACTCTTTCACATCCTAATAAAAAGGAAGTACCACCGTTAAAATGTTTCTTAACGAATGGTGCTTCCCTATTATACATATAAATTATTTATTTGGCAAATAGTTTTTTACAAAATTTGGTAATGCAAACGCAGCCTTTTGAATATCCTTGTTATAGTACTTAGTTTCAAAGTTTTGTTCACGATTTGGTTCCCAAGTTAATGGGTCGTATTTTTTAGATCCAACCGTAAAGCAATGCATCCCGGCCGGATAGATTGGAATGTATGCGGTGTACAAACGAGCGATTGGGAAATGATTGTTTACATAACCAAACACCTTCTCAACGAGCGGTTGATGAAGCATAGGAGATTCAGTTTGTTGTACAAATAGACCATCTGCTTTTAGAGCTTTCAACGTATTCTTATAAAACTCTTCCGTAAATAATCCTTCACCAGGACCAATTGGATCAGAGCAATCCACAATAATAACGTCATAGTAATCTTCAGCCTCTGCCATAAAGCCAATACCGTCACCAATCTTTACTGTTAACTTAGGATTGTTTTCAATCATAGCCTTAGAAATAGTAGGTAGGTATTGTTTTGCCAATTCTACAACTTTACCATCAATCTCAACCATGGTAACTTCTTTAACGCAATCATGGCGTACGCATTCTCTAGCTACACCGCCATCACCGCCACCGATAATCAGTACCCGTTCTGGATTTGGATGCAAAAACAATGGTACATGAGCAATCATTTCATGGTAGATAAACTCCTCCCGTTCAGACGTTTGGAATACACCATCTAATGCAAGCATCATGCCATATTCTTTAGACTTAAATACTTCAATTTTTTGAAATTCAGATTCACCAGAATAAAGTACCTCTTCTGCTTCAGCACTGAGACGTAAATGAGGCGTTTGCTCTTCTGTAATCCATTGACTCATAATAACCTCCTATATAGGTAGAGCGATAGCTTTCACCATCGCTCTCATAACACTAATATTATTTCTTAGTTATATAACAGAATCCACCGCCAAGGATGGTATCTTTCAACCAATGAACTAGTGAGAAATCACGGATTTCCCCTTCATCAAAAATACCGCAACGAATATCATCACCATCCATGAACATCTTATAAATAGGCACCCAATGCCATGTATAGAGCGCAGGTTCTTTACCTTTATGGCGATTTAAGAACGCTACAGGAACATCCTGTGATAATGCATCGTGAATAAACTGCGCCGCCGCCTCTACTTCTACGCGGGATGCAGAAAAGGGAGATACATTAAGCATGTGTACCTCATAAGGCAAATTCTTATCATCAAACAAACGTCTAAGGCCGCGTTCCATCCATTGCGTTTTATAAACGCCACCACCAAATCTTGGTTTTACATAGTTCCACACGACATTCATACGTTCTAATGCTAATGTATGATTTGCCGTAGTAGACACATCTAATAGGCCATCTCGAAATTCAGAATAACTCAATACCTGTGTAGCCGATGTAGGGCCACAACCAGACAAACGTTGCCATTCATCATCAAACCATTCTTGATCATAGCCGTGTGATATAGTCCCATTTACATCGATATCAAGCCACTCCGGATGTTTAACAGATACATCATTCATGAGATTAACCTTCGATTACTTCCACTGTTTCCATGATATCGCCTTGATGGATACCATCAACTACATCCATGCCTTCGATTACTTTACCAAACACAGTATGTACACCATCTAAATGAGGTTGTGGTTCGTATACGATAAAGAATTGGCTACCGCCAGTATTAGGACCACGGTGAGCCATAGACAACGCACCGCGTTCGTGTTTATGAGGATTGCCAATCAATTCGTCTTTAATTGTGTAACCAGGACCGCCTGTACCATTGCCATTAGGGCAACCACCTTGCGCTACGAAGCCAGGAATTACACGATGGAATGTCAATCCATTATAGAAACCTTTATTAATAAGGTCGATAAAGTTTTGTACTGTGCCAGGTGCTTCTTTATCAAATAATTCAATTACAATGTCTCCACCTTTTGCCATATGGATTTTTGCTTGTTTCATTGTTCAGGTACCTCCAAAATTGTACGCAACACATGTGCTGCTAATATAAAACCTGCCACTGGTGGCACAAAACTACATGT
>JAIITD010000188.1 GCA_022737715.1 Veillonella sp. | reverse complement strand
ATTCATTTCTTGATTAACGTTCTTGAAAACCCTGAATTCCAAAGCGGTAACTACACAGTTAACTTCATTGAAGACCATCCTGAATTATTCGAATTAAAACCAGATCGCGACCGTGGTACTAAATTGCTTCGCTATATTGCGGATACTACAATCAATGGTTACTCCGGTGCAGGTCCTCAAGAGGTACCTGATTTTGAACCAATGCAATTGCCATCTAAATTAGATGTATCTCCTGCACCTGGTACAAAACAAAAATTCGACGAATTAGGTCCAGAAGGTTTCAGTAAATGGTTGGCTGACCAAAAACAAGTATTCTTTACAGATACAACATGGCGTGATGCTCACCAATCCTTATTTGCTACACGTTTGCGTACCATCGATATGGCACGCGTAGCTGGCGATGCCGCTAAAGGTGTACCAAATCTATTCTCCTTAGAATGTTGGGGCGGTGCAACATTTGATGTATCCTATCGTTTCTTGCACGAAGATCCATGGGAACGTTTGCGCATGTTCCGTAAAGAAGTGCCTAATACATTGCTTCAAATGTTGATTCGCGGTGCTAATGCCGTTGGTTATACATCCTATCCTGATAATGTAGTTCGTAACTTCATTCAATTGTCCGCTAAAAATGGTATCGACGTATTCCGCGTATTTGATAGCTTGAATAGCCTTGACAATATGAAGGTTGCTATCGATGAAGTTCGCAATCAAAATAAGATTGCTGAAGTTGCATTGTGCTACACAGGCGATATCCTCGACAGCAATCGTCCTAAATACAATCTTGATTACTATGTAAAAATGGCAAAAGAATTGCAAAATGCTGGTGCCAATATCATTGCTATTAAAGATATGGCTGGTTTGTTGAAACCTCAAGCTGCATACAACTTAGTATCCGCTTTGAAAGACGCTGTAACAGTACCAATTCATTTGCATTCTCATGAAGGTTCTGGCAATACTATTTATTCTTATGGACGTGCTGTAGATGCTGGTGTTGACGTTATTGACTTAGCATATTCTGCATTTGCTAATGGCACTAGCCAACCAAGCATGAATTCTATGTATTACGCTTTAGCTGGTACTGAACGTCAACCACAAATGAATATTGACTACATGGAAGAAATGTCTCATTACTTCGGTAGTATTCGTCCTTACTACAGAGGCGTTGATAAAGCTGAAAAATATCCAAATACAGAAGTATACCAACATGAAATGCCAGGAGGTCAATATTCCAACTTGCAACAACAAGCTAAAATGGTTGGACTTGGTGATCGTTGGACAGACATTAAAAAAGTATATCACCAAGTTAATATGATGTTTGGTGATATCATCAAGGTAACACCTTCTTCTAAAGTCGTTGGTGATATGACATTGTACATGGTACAAAATAATTTGACTGAAAAAGATATCTATGAAAAAGGTGATACTCTTGATTTCCCTCAATCAGTAGTAGAATTCTTCGAAGGTCGTCTAGGTACACCATATCAAGGGTTCCCTGAAGAACTTCAAAAAATCATCTTGAAAGGTGCTCGCCCTATTACTGTTCGTCCTGGTGCTGTATTACCTCCAACTGATTTCGAACATGTTCGTAATGAATTAAACGAAATGGGTGCTAATACTACTGATGAAGATGTAAGTGCATACTGCTTGTATCCTAAAGTATTTAAAGACTACACTAAATTTACTAAAGACTTTGGTAATGTATCTGTACTAGATACACCAACATTCTTCTTTGGTATGAAACGTGGTGAAGAAATTCAAGTTACTATTGAAAAAGGTAAAACATTAATTATTAAGATGAATGGTGTATCCGATCCTGATGAAGATGGTAATCGCATCGTTCTCTTTGAATTTAATGGCCAACCACGTTCTATTAAAGTTCATGATAAACATGCTAAAACAACTGGCGTTGTTCGTCGTAAAGTAAATGAATCCAACCCTGGTGAAATTGGTGCTACGTTGTCTGGCTCCGTTGTTAAGATTCTAGTTAAGAAAGGTCAATCCGTAACTAAAGGTGAACCATTAATCGTAACAGAAGCTATGAAGATGGAAACAACAATTACAGCTCCTATCGGTGGTATCGTTGAAGAAATTCTTGTTCGTGAAGGCAGCCGTATCGAATCCGGTGATTGCTTGTTACACATTGAAGATGCTATTAAACGTTAATTTCATACGATTTAGCGCGTAAGTGCATAAAAAAGTCCCCCATATAATACTCTTTTGTATTATATGGGGGACTTTTCCTACTAAATATGGTACTATATAAGGTATAAGAAAATAGGCGTATTGTGCCTTTTTCATGATTACTGACTGATTAGAAAAGGAGTATTAGCTAATGAGATGTCCTTATTGCCAACA
>JAIITD010000010.1 GCA_022737715.1 Veillonella sp. | reverse complement strand
TCCGAAAAAGATACATCTATGACTGAAATTTATCTAGTCGAAGGTGATTCTGCGGGCGGTTCTGCAAAACAAGGCCGCGATCGTCGTTATCAAGCGATTTTGCCATTGCGTGGTAAAATCCTTAACGTAGAAAAAGCGCGTCTTGATAAGATTTTGGCAAATAACGAAATTCGCTCCATGATTACCGCATTTGGTACAGGCATTGGCGACGAATTCGATATTACAAAATCTCGTTATAACAAAATCATCATCATGACAGATGCGGACGTTGACGGTGCTCACATCCGTACATTGCTTCTCACATTCTTCTACCGCTATATGAAACCATTAGTAGAAGAAGGTCATATCTACATCGCACAACCGCCTTTATACCAAATTAAAAAAGGCAAATCTCATTGGTATGTGTACTCTGATGCAGAATTGACAGCTAAGCTTGATGAAGTAGGCCGTGATGGTATCACAATTCAACGTTACAAAGGTTTAGGTGAAATGAACCCTGAACAATTGTGGGAAACAACCATGAACCCTGAAAATCGTACGATTTTACAAGTTAGTTTAGAGGATTCTATCGAAGCTGATAAAATCTTTACGGTGCTCATGGGCGACAAGGTTGAACCTCGACGTAAATTTATTGAAGATAATGCGAAATATGTGCGCAATCTAGATTTGTAAGAGGTGACCCATGGCAGATAATCAGAATAATAATAACGTAGAGTATACTTCTAATACTCAAAAACATTTAAAAAGATCCCTTAAAGCGCGTCATATGAATATGATCGCCTTGGGTGGTGCCATCGGTACAGGCTTATTCGTAGCCGGTGGTGAAGTAGTAAGTACAGCTGGTCCTGGTGGTGCTCTTGTGGCGTATGGCCTCATCGGCATCATGGTATATTTCCTCATGACATCTCTTGGGGAAATGGCGACGTACTTGCCGATTCCAGGTTCCTTTGGGACCTATGCAAAACGCTATGTAGACCCTGCCTTTGGCTTTGCCTTAGGTTGGAACTACTGGTTTAACTGGGCTATTACATTGGCTGCCGAAGTACTGGCAGGGGCGCTCATCATGAAATATTGGTTCCCTGACGTGCCGGCCATCGTTTGGTCCGCTTTGTTCCTGTTAATTCTATTTGGGCTTAACTATTTGTCCACTCGTTCCTTTGGTGAAAGTGAGTACGTATTCTCGTCCATCAAGGTTATTACCGTTTTCGTATTCCTATTCTGCGGCTTTATGCTCATCTTTGGTATCGGCGGTACATCCCCTGGATTTGAAAACTGGACAGTAGGGGAAGCACCATTTGTAGGCGGTTGGGAATCCATCCTCGCTATCTTCATGGTAGCTGGTTTCTCCTTCCAAGGTACTGAACTGATCGGCGTAGCCGCTGGGGAAGCAGAAGACCCTGAAAAGAACGTGCCAAAAGCGATTAACTCCATCTTCTGGCGTATTTTGTTGTTCTATATTGGGGCTTTCACAGTTATCGGTTTCCTCATTCCTTACACTGATCCAAATCTATTGAATTCCAGTGTAGAAAACGTATCCATCTCGCCATTTACACTCGTATTTGACCGTTTTGGATTCGCATTTGCCGCTAGCTTTATCAATGCTATCATCTTAACAGCCGTATTGAGTGCTGGTAACTCTGGCCTATATTCCTCTACGCGTATGCTCTACGCACTCGCTAAGGAAGGTCAAGCGCCACAAATCTTTGCTAAGCTCAACAAACGCGGCGTTCCAGTACCTGCATTGGTATTGACTACAGCTATTGGCTTGTTTGCATTCCTAACAAGCTTCATCGGCGAAGGTACAGCGTATACATGGATTGTTAACATCTCCGGCCTTTGCGGTTTCATCGCTTGGGTAGGCATTGCCATTTCCCATTATCGCTTCCGCCGTGCGTTCATTGCACAAGGCAGAGACCTTAAAGAATTGCCTTACAAAGCGTGGTTGTTCCCTGTTGGTCCAATTTTGGCGTTCATCCTATGCGTCATCATCATCTGTGGCCAAAACTACTCCGCTTTCACAGGCGATACAATCGACTGGTACGGTGTATCCGTTGCATACATCGGATTGCCTATCTTTTTCGCTGTATACCTAGGTTACAAATACATCAACAAAACTAAACTCGTTCCGTTGAAAGAAGTAAACCTAGATCGCGATTTTGATAAATAAAAACGCCATATAAATAGACCTGTTCATTATGAAAGTAGTGGACAGGTCTTTTTTGGTACATGCCGTAATATGTGATTGTGTTTCTGTGAAAGCCTTGCTATAATAAATCAAAATATATTGTAGTCGATTAGAGAGGATACAATTATGATCATTACTACAACTATGCACATTGAAAATAAACCTGTACAAGAATACAAAGGCATCGTATTTGGCGAGGTCGTAGAAGGCCGTAATTTTGTAAAGGATTTTATGTCCGGTATTCGTGACATCGTTGGTGGCCGTAGCGGTAGCTACGAAGATTCTTTAATGAATGCACGCCAAGCAGCACTCGATGAAATGGCAAAACGAGCTAGTAAAATCGGCGCTAATGCTGTTATCGGCGTGTCATTCCAATACAGCACCGTAGGCGCTCAAAATGGCATGCTTATGGTGACATGTAATGGGACGGCCGTTGTAGTTTAATAAGGGGGAGAAAGCTGAGCATGACTTCCCTGCTCCACAGGCCGGGTTTGAGTGAGAAAAAGGCAGCAGATTTTGTGATCTGCTGCCTTTTGGTATGTAATAAATGGGCTCTTAAAAATTAGAACAGGCGTGTTCTAATTTAAAAAAGGTATGTATAGTGCTCCTAAGAAATAGAGCAGGCGTATTCTAATTTAAGAAAGGTATGTATGGTGCTCCTAAGAAATAGAACAGGCGTGTTCTAATTTAAGAAAGGTATGTATGGTACTCTTAAGAAATAGAATAGGTGTGTACTAATTAAAAAAACTATATATATGAAACTATATAAGTTAAATAATAATTATTTTGTCACTAATAGAGTCATAGGTGATTAATAGGAACATGGGTGATTATTAGTCACCTATGTATCAAATTTATATTCAATTATTAAAGAAAATATATGCTATACTCTAGTTGTTACTTCTCCATTCTGGTAACAGAAAGGAGGTGAATACATTGACAGAATTATTTATTTCCCTAATAGTATCTATCATAGCAGGTATAATTTGTCACTATATTTGCAAGTGGCTAGATAGATGCTTTCGTAAGTAACTAGCACATATAAAAACAGCAGGGCTGCCACCCTGCTGTTTTTTCTTTGTTGCGTGAATACATTGCAACTTATTTATTTCCCTTGTCAAAGTTATATTAACATTATCGGAATTAGTAGTCAATCAATTATTAGATTATAATAGATAGCTATTATATATTACTTATTTAACCTTATACCATGTTGCGTACATAACTGGTAGTACGATAAGTGTTAGTATGGTTGCTACGAGTAGGCCGCCGCTGAATGCGATGGCGAGTGGGCTCCAGAATACGGATCCCATGAGTGGTATCATACCAAGGATGGCCGCGATGGCGGTTAGCATGATTGGTCTGAAACGCAATGTAGCGGAGTTGATGATGGCTTCGCGAGCAGATTGTCCTTCGGCGCGATGGATTTCGATTTGGTCCAATAGGATGATGGAGTTACGAATAATCATACCGGAGAGGGCAATGATGCCGAGTATAGCCATAAATCCAAGTGGTGTACGCGTAATGTTTAAGGCCAGTACAACACCGATGAGTCCAAGCGGAGCAGTAAATAGAGCCATAAACATGAGGGCAATTCTCTTTAATTGGAACATGAGAATCGTCATGATTGCAAAGAGCATGATTGGCATTGGCACGAGCAATTTTTGAACGGCGGTGACGCTCTTTTCGGCGGAACCATCGAGGTCGATAGTATAGCCGGTCGGCAAGTTTTGACGGTATTCTTCAAGGTTCTTGTAGATTTCCTTTGTCTTAGCATTGCCGAGCACGCCAGGGCCTACATTAGCATGAATGCTAATGGTTGGCATCATGTTGCGGTGCCAAATAATGCCTTCCTCTTGGCTCATAGAAATCGTTGCGATTTGGCTAAGCGGTACATAGGAACCATTTCCTGTTTGGATTGGTAATGATGAAAGTGCCGCTAAGTTGTGGTTTTCATTGCCACCCAATCTGAAAGTAATAGGAATGGTTTGGTTTCCTTCGTAATATTCACCGGATTTAGTGCCGGATAATAGACTTTGTAGATGAAGCGATACGGCGTAGCTATTAATGCCAAGCAAACGCGCTTTATCTGGGTCGATATGGATTTGAGCAACTGGCTCAGTATCTGGCCAATCGAAGGCGATATTATGTAAATCCTTGTCCTCCTGCATTTTGGTTTTCACATCGTTTGCAATCGTTTTAACCTCAGACGCATCAGGACCCGATACGCGGAGCATAACAGGGTATTTGGACGGCGGTCCGATTTGGACGAATTGCATATTGATGAGCGCCGATGGATATTGATCGTTTAATTGATTTTGCAAATCCTTGAACAATGCATCTCGATCCTCTAGGGATTTTGTAACGATGATGGTTTGCATGAAATTAGCACGCGGCAATTCCGGTTCTAAGGTCAATACAAACCGCGGTGACCCTTCGCCTACATAGGTGGTGAAATGGTCGATATGTTCGTTATCCTTTAATAAAGCATCCAACGATTTAGCTTGGCTTTTGGTATAATCGATGGACGAGCTTTGAGGAAATTGCATGGATACGATAATTTCATTCCGCGTCGACGATGGGAAAAATTCCTGTTTGATGAGCGGGAATGAAAGCAAGGATAGGATGAAAGCCCCTAATGTTAGGAGTAACACAGCCTTATGATGACCCAGTGCCCAGTGAAGGAGGCTTTCAAAACGAGCATAAAAAATAGTTTTCAGACGATGCATGATATGGTCTCGGCGAGTCCATTCCGACTCGGGTTTCTCGGCCTTGTTTTCGATGATTTTATAGCCCAAGACCGGACTGACCAGAACGGACGCAATCCAGGATAGGATGAGGGCCATAAAGACAACGATGGACAGGGATTTCGTGAATTCCGCAACCATGCCCTCCGCCAAGGCGAGAGGCAAGAAGCCGGCACAGGTAATGAGCGTGCCGGACAGCATCGGAAAGGCCGTTGATTCGTAGGCGAACGTAGCGGCGCGCCAGTGGTTAAAGCCCTCTTCGAGCTTAACGCTCATCATTTCCACGACGATGATGGCATCATCAACGAGTAGGCCCAGTGCCAAGATGAGGGCGCCAAGACTAACCTTATGCAAATAAATGCCATTTTCATACATCAGTACGAACGTTGTAGATACGACGACAGGAATGGTGAGGGCCACCACGATACCAGTACGAATGCCAAGGGACGCAAAGCTGACGAGCAATACGATGGCGATGGCTTCGAATAAAGATTGAGAGAAATCGCCGATGGATTCCTTAACGATATGTGGCTGATTCGACACTTGGTCGAGGCTTAACCCTGCAGGAATCGTCGTTTTAAGCTCTTTCAGTTTCGTATCGATAGCCTTGCCAAACTCGATGTTATTCGCACCAGCATCCATGGAAATGGCGATGCCAATGGCCGGCTTGCCTTCATAGTAGAACTGAGGACTGGATGGGTCCTTATAGGTCATCGTTACGTCCGCAATATCGCCGAGGCGAATCGTTTGGTTATTGATGCGAACCGGCATATTTTTGACCGCATCGACGCTATCAAAGACGCCGTTGATGCGTAAATATACATTATTTGTATCTGTATTGACCATGCCCGCTGGCACCATCGCGCTTTGCTGTTTAAGGGCCGTCAATAATTGTTGGGTGCTCACCTGATACGATGCGAGCTTGTCCTTGTTAATCGTTACGTCCAAGGACTTTTCTTGCACCCCGATGAGGGTAATCTTTTTAACATTCGGAACGGACAAGAGCTGCCGTTTTAAATCTTCCGCCTGTTGCCGTTTCTCTTCGTACGAAAATTCGTCACCTGAAAGCGCGTAAATGGTGCCGTATACATCATCGAATCGATCGTTAATAGATGGACCTTGCACGCCGGATGGCAAAGATTTCCATTCGTCATTGATCATATTCCGCGCTTCTTCCCAGGCAGGACGAATTTTGTTAGACGGTAAATCTTCTTTCAGATTGATATAAATAACAGATTTACTGCCGTCTGTGAAAGATTTAGTATAATCCACACCAGGTAAATCTCGTAGTTTTTCCTCGAGCTTATCCGTTACTTGATCCGACATTTGTTGCGGTGAAGCACCGGGCCAAGAAACGCCCACGACCATGGTACGCATCGTAAAGTCTGGATCTTCCATGCGTCCCATGTGGGTGAACGAAAATATACCAAAGGTGAGGAGTACGGCAATGAAGTAGTAGATAATGGATTTATGGCGTAATGCCCAATCGGCTAAGTTAAACTTCTTCATTCATGCACCGCCGTTCCTTCTTGTAATTGTTGCGTACCTGCGGTGATGACAATATCCCCTTTAGCGAGGCCGTTCTTAACAATGACCGAATTATTACCAAATTCGCCGGTTTGAATAGGAACGAGATGTGCTTTCTTGTCTCGAATGATATACACTGCGTTATTACCTTGTTTGTCTTTCACCAACGCCGTCAATGGTATGGATATATCCGTTGTATCCGTTTGATTTAGAATGGCATTGATGGTCATACCGAGCTGCACCTCTTTTGGAGGGTTTTGTAAGGTAATTTTGACCGTATACGTCCGCGCCACGGGGTCTGGAACCGGTGAAATTTCACGGACAATACCTTGTACTTTCACATCAGGCAAAGCCCAAAAACTAATGGTCGCCGTACTACCTGGATGAATTTTACTCATTTCTTGCTCTGGTAAAGCGATAACTGCCTCAGGTTCATGACCGGCCGCCAAGGTACCTATAGTCTGGCCTGCTGCCACGACTTGACCGGCTTCGACATTGAGGGCCGTGATAATACCGCTGTCTGGAGCAACCAAAGTAGTATAACTATTTTGATTGTTACTCAAATTAAGACCTGCTTGAGCCTGTTGCAACTGAGCCTTCGCCGCATTCAGTTGATTTTCAGCTTGATCCAATTGCAATTTACTGATAGCCTGCTCAGCGTACAAAGCGCGGTATCTTTCAGCATTCGTACTGGCTAAATCGTAGGCCGATTGCGCTGCTGTAACAGCACCTTGCGCATTTTGCACCTGACTCGCCGTGTCAGCGCCATTAATCTGAGCAATCACCTGTCCGGCCTGCACAGCAGTACCAACACTGACAAACTTGTTAATCACGCGGCCGCCCACCTGGAACGCCAAATTTGTTTCCGTCCGATTCTTGATAGTTCCCGAATACCCAGCACTCGTCGTGCCAGCCTCTTCGCCAATCGTGATCGTCCGCACCTTGAGACTCGTATCATGATCATCTTGATTCGACCCACAACCGCCGATGATTAGTGCACTCATCAACAGCGCCGTAGTCAAACCCAATACACTACGATTCATAATCCCCTCCTTCACACACATAATAGAGGTTATTGTGAAAGCAATAACTACTATGAAATATATATTTTATACAATTAAATAATACTACACTTTAGATAAAAATACTATAAGGATATTAGAAAATATATATGTTAATTAACTACAACGGTGTACCTTGTCCCAAAGCCGACACGCTACTGCGCTTCGCGGAGCCCGAAGTCGTTTTGGGACAAGGTACACCTTTCTACTGTAGATTTGAATTAGATAACCCATTAACATATATATTTTCTAATATTAGGAGGAGGGGACCTTCGGGGAGAAATTTAGGTTGTGTGGCTCTCTTATAGATTGTGTTTAACCAGTTGTGCGAACTACAGTAGAAATGAAAATTTGAGCACGTAGGATCATAGGATATTAGTAATAAAAAATAGACTTCCAAAAACGACTTTGGCCCTGCGGAGGCCGTTAGGCCGGAGTCAGACCCGGCCGGTGGAGTTTTTGGGAGTCTATTTTTTTATATTAGTATTTATGACGATACGTTCTCTAAATTTTATTCTGCTGTTTGTTCCACAACTGGTTCAACATAACTAACCAAAATTTTGTCTATCCGTGTATTATCCATGTCTACGATTTCGAATGTGTATCCGTCCCAGCTGGTTTTGTCGCCTTCGCGTGGGATTCTGCCGAATAGAAGGTTCATGAGGCCGCCCAGTGTTTTGTAGAGGTCGTCTTCTTCGCGAGGAAGTTCTTTGTCGATGTGGAAGAATTCTTTGAATTCATCTACGTCAAGTAGGCCGTCTACGAGCCAAGTGCCGTCTTCGCGTTCGACGATGCGGTTTTCTTCTTCTTGGCGTTCTTCTTCGCCGGATGGCATAAGGCCTACGATTTCTTCCATGATATCGTGTAAGGTAACGAGGCCGCTAAAGCCGCCGTATTCGTCGAGGACGATGGTTTCGTGAACACCTTCGTTACGTAATGTGTTGAGCAATTTCATAAGGGAAATGGACTCAGGCACGAGCAATGGTTCTTTCAGACAAGAATGGATGACATGATGCAAGGATTTTTCGCCTTGTAAGCATTGGACCATCACATCGGTTACATTGACCACGCCGCGCAATTCGTCGAGCGAGTCTTCACCTACCGGAATGCGGTATTGGTTCGCCGTTTTTAGGACTTCCATGATTTCTTCTTCGGATGAGTTCAAATCAATCCATTTGAGCTGTGTCCGCGGCGTCATGACATCGCCTGCGTTCATGTCTGCTAGGTGGAAAATATTTTCCACGAGGATTGGTTCCTCTTCCTCAAAGGCCCCCATGGCTACGCCTTCGGTGAGCATTTTGTTGATTTCCGATTCCGTTACGGGCGCTTCTTCTTTCACAGTAACGCCCAATATTTTCAATAGAAAATCCGTGGACACGCCGAGGAATAATACGATTGGTTTTAATGCTTGTGAAAGCCAGTAAATTGGCTTTGAAACAACAACGGCAATCGCCTCAGGGCTGTTGATAGCTAGTCGTTTTGGCACCAATTCACCGATGACAAGGGACAAATAGGTGATGATGGAAACGATTAAGAAGGAACTAATAGAAGCCGCATAAGGAGCGATAATAGGGAAGGCTTTCACCAAAACGTCCTCTAACGGCGCGGAAAAGGTAGCACCGGAATATAAACCAGTCAAAATGCCGACTAGGGTAATACCAATCTGGATGGTAGAGAACATCTCGTTCGGATTCTCCGCCAACTCAAAGGCCTTCTTGGCGCGCTCATTGCCAGACTCGGCCATCTCCTCGAGGCGGCGCTTCTTGGCATTGACGATAGCGAGCTCGGTCATAGAAAAAATGCCGTTTGCTATGATTAAAATGACAATAATTATAAAATCTAAGGTCAGATCACTGTCCATGTAAGTAAATACTCCTTTTTATGAGATACAATTCTGCACATGAGAAAATTGAAATATTACTCTTTAGTATATCATATTCGAATCATATATGGTAAATAACGCAAAAAGAGGAGGGCGGCCACCCTCCTCTTTTGTTTTGCGTGCATTAAAATGTTTGCAAAATACTTATTTCCTTTAACTATTATTATATATTATCTACTATTTGTAAATAGTATTGTATACTATAGGTGTTACTGCCCCATACTGGTAACAGAAAGGGGGTGAAAACGTGTTTGACGTATTGGTTTCTTTAATTGTATCCATCGTAGCAGGTGTAACTTGTCACTACATCTGCAAGTGGCTAGATGGATATTTCCGTCAGTAACTAGCACAAAAAAAGGAGGGTGGCACCCCTCCTTTTTTGTTTGCGTGAAAACGTGTCACACATTGGTTTCCTTTGTCACTTATTATATTACACAATTTACTATTATTTGTAAATGGTTAGTGACTGTTATAAAAAAGCAGGGTTGCCGCCCTGCTTTTTCATTTTGCGTGTAACATATTGAACGCGTTAACTTCCTTTATTATATATTATATCACATACTTATCTAATGATTGTAAATGATGTTATCTATGTATACAATGATTGATAAGAACATAATATACATGTATATAGTGATAGGGGATATATTACGATGACAAGCGAACAGGAATGGGAACAAGTGTTACAAATTAAAACTACAGGCCGTGATGATAGCCGTTCGGATGCAGAGCATCATCCATATGAGCCAACGGATTATTGTGTTCTTGAACGCCTTGCTAATAGTGGTTATATTACGAAACAAAATACCCTTATTGATTATGGTAGTGGCAAGGGCCGGGTCAGCATATTTATGGCGAATCAGACGCGGTGCCATTCTATCGGTATCGAATACGATGAACGTTTGTATGAACGTGCAGTTATAAATGGTGAAAGTCCAGCTGCCAAAAATCGCGTATCCTTTGTCCTCGGCGATGCAGCCACCTTTACATTACCAGATAATGCAGATCGATGCTTTTTCTTTAACCCCTTTGCACTGCATACCATTAAACGTGTACTAGGTAATATATTTGATTCTCTATATCATCACCCAAGAGAAATTTTACTATTCTTCTACTATGTTAACGAAGAAGTAGAAAACTTCCTAAATAACCACATGCGCCTCGAAGAAGAAGAAATAATACAATGCGGTGATTTATTTCAAGAAACTGATAAAAAAGAACGCATATTGGTATATAGGGTGAATATGTTTTAGTAAATTGATTCATCTAAAAAAATAGCATGGCTGCCACCCTGCTATTTTTTCGTATGAAAACATTGCCTCATACTAATTTCCTTTGTTAATCAGAATAGCATGATATAAAAGGATAGTCAAATTTTGCGTACTTTCACCAAAACACGCAGAAAATCCGCATATTTTCTGATATAATAATAGATTAGAGAGTATAAAAATTTATTTTTCTATTCACCATGGTATGTATTGATTCGTAATGATTAATCGTAGTGATTATGGCTGAGTATATACCATAAAGGAGGAACGTATGGAACGCGTGTCAGCAAGTCTTATTGAAGAAATTCGCAGTGCCTTAGTGGAGCGTTATAATCGTGATCAAGAGATTCAGCAAATGATTGAAGAAATCGGTGCTGAGGAAGGTCTTAACGAAAAAGAATTGTCTGTTATTTACCAAGCCTATTTAGAGGTTAAGGAACGCATGCAATATACGGCGAATTTGATGGAATTGTGGAATCAAATTGAGGTCGTTCAGGACCGCATAAGTATGCTTAATTCTTATGAAAGCTTGGAACGCGATTTGTTTGGCGATGTCCTTTCCTTTGATAAACCGATGGGCTATGGTGCATCGAACCAAGATAATTTAGATTATGCAATGGAGCAAATTAAGTTACACGATGTAGATCGTGACCTCGAAGATATTGACCTTGCCAAGGAATATCCTATCGATGATCAAGATGATGTTTATGTTGATGAAAATCCAACAAATAAGAAAACTACATCTAATCGTGATGACGTCAATGACGATGACTTTGATGACGATGAGGACGATTTTGATGATGAAAGCGTATTAGATAAAGATATTCGTACGTCTTTAGATCCTTATGATATGGTGAATTCCTTGTTGTACTCCAAACAATCTGGTGATGATACAACTAAAACCAAACAACAAAAGGAAATCGATAAGCTTATCAAAAAACAACTGAAACGCGTAGAAGAAGAATGGGCGAAGCTTTCAGGAAAAAACGCTAAAAAAGATAAGAAAAAGAAAGAAAAAAAGAAAGACAAAGGTACAAAGAAAGACAAAGATACAAAGAAGCACAAAAAAGACAAGCAGTCTAAGAAAGAGGCCGAATTAGTAAAGGAATCTAAGAAGTCTAAGAAGGACAAAGAGTCCAAAAAGAGTAAGAAGGACAAGGATTCTAAAAAAGATAAGAACAATAAGGATGCTAAGAAGGATAAAAAGGCTAAGAAATTAGAAAAAGCCTTGAAGAAGGAGTCCATAAAGTCCACAAAAAAGGACTAACCGTAGATTTCACAGATGACCACGGCCAGAAAACTACGGATAAGGGCTGTGGAAAATGCAAGCGGTGCAAGGGACCGCGGTGTAGGAAATATAGTATATAAAGTTGGGGAATGGTATGAATCGTTGGTTAAATTGGATACAGGGAATTCAACAAGAGATAAAGGCTTTTTTGTTCTTTTCTATCTTGTTTACGCTCTTTAGAATTGTATTTTTTGTCATTTTTCAGTCCCAATTGGATACGGCTACGATGAGTGACATTTTGATGTCCTTGTGGCTCGGTTTCCGGTTGAGTTTGAAAACGGTAGGAACCATTGTGCTCGTAGGATTGCTCTTTGGCACAGTGCCATCTCTCATATGGTCCAAATGGAAGGCCCAAGGCGTACGCAAGGTTTGGTACGGCCTTGTTACGATTCTATTTACATTGCTCTTTATGGGGCGCATCCCGTTTTATACCATATTCAATTCTTCGTATAATGCGATGCTTATCAATGGCAAACATGACGATATTCATGCCATTATCAATACGGGTATCAATGAATACCATGCTATCCCATTTTTAATTGGAGGTATTGCGCTCAGTATTGGCTTGACTTGGTTATTGGTGAAAGTCCTAAATACGAACACCATTCAATGGGCACCTAGTACTAGGCGTAGTAAATGGATTACGGGAATTCTCAGCTTTGTTGGATTTGGCGTGTTATTCTTATTTTTCCGCTTTGGTGGCGCCTTTGGTTATACGAATTCCATTAACTGGGAAAGCGCAGCGCGTCTTAATTCCAATCTATTAAATGAAACGATTTTGGATGATGCACAAGCATTATACCGTGTAAAATCCATTGCGAAACGGACATCAGAACTAGAAGATATTCATTTAACGCCTGCTGAATTACATGAAAAAATCCAATCCATTGGTGGTAATCCTAGCAGTACACGATTTGATGAGGCTTTCACAAAAACGATAACAACAGAGCGATTACAGCAACAACCGCAATCTATTAATATCATTCTCGGTGAATCCTATGGATTGTGGCCATTCCTTGCTGAATTCAACGACCCTGGTGCTTACCTTGTAGAGCAAGGTCGCAAATACGCAGCCAGCCCTCAGGCAATGGGTACACAAATGGCCTTGGCCCAAGGAACGGGTACAATGCCGGCCATTATCGGATTGTTGACGGGCATGCCGGATACGGGGATGTATCCAAATTATAACGTAGGTATGTTACAAGAACCGTATGGACTTGGTATTGGACCGGTCATGAAAAAACTCGGTTACAAAACCGTATTTTGGTACGGCGGGTTCAGCACATGGCAAAATGTTAAGAACTTTGCCTTGGAACAAGGCTTTGATGAATTCCACGATGCATCCGAAATGCCGAGCGACGAAGAAAATGCTTGGGGCGTAGCCGACGGCGATATGTTCAAGGCCATCAATGCGTACATGGACAAACATCGTGGTGAAAAAATCATCAACGTCATTATGACGACGTCGAATCATCCTCCATATAGTGTGAATGTAGCGAAGGAAGGCTATGATGCGGATAAGGTTCGTAAGAACTTGCCAGATTCCATTGCGAATACGGATAAGCAAATCAACGAAATGGGGCATATTTGGTATGCAGACCATGTGATGGGCGAATTTATTAGCAAAGAGGAACAAGTTGATCCAACAGCTCTATTCGTCATCACCGGTGACCACAGCGAACGCTTTACCTTCGCTCGTGAAGAAGGTCCTAAGGTGGCCTCCACGATTCCAATTATTTTCTACGGCCAAGGCATTAAAAAAGAATGGCTTTCACCAGATGCATTCGGCATGAGCATTCAAATCATTCCAACATTGGCGGAACTCGTAGGACGCACGGGGCAAACCTATGAGGCCATGGTACCAAGCCTATTTAATCAAGGACCGTTCGTATTCAATCACCGTTTGTGGATGGATAAAACCGGTATATACGTAGAAGATGAAAAAATGCCGCAAGCCTATGCGAATTCTATGAAAACCATGCGGGAACTAACCGCTTGGCGTTTAAAAAATGGGGACCTTATCCAATAGGGGAATATTTTAATTTATATCATTAATGGAATGAACTCGATATTGTCAGGGAGTATATAGGGTTTGTTTACTTACAAAACTTACAAAAGGAACAATCATGGGTGAACAATTTTTCTTATCCCTCCAACAAAATATTAAATTATTCCTCTGGATGCCTATACTCTGTGCTATCTTTAGGGCTATCTTTATCGCTGTGTACCATCCGTACGAAACGCTAAAGGGCAAGGGAAAAATCATTCGCACCTGCTTTACCTTTGGATTTTGGTGGGGCATGGATATCAACGCGTATCAGCTATTGATTTTGCTTGTGCTCGGTACATTGCCATTCTTGGCCTTTCCAGATTACTACATGACGGCAGCCATCGTCCTCAATACGGTGTTGAGTTGCATTATTTATGCTGCCTTTGCCGGTAAGATGCAGTTCTATAAGCACTTTAATGACACCTACAACTACATGTTGCACTACGGTAAGCATGCGGATAAGAAAAACCTCATCGATATTTTCTTCAATCAAGACAAGGGGTGGTGGGTGCTCGCTGGATTCATTCCTGTGGCGGCCATTAGCTATGGTGCTAGCACATTGTTATCGGCGATTCCGTCTATTCCGTATCCTCATTTTGAAAGTAACATCGCAGCCGGCGCGAGTGCCTTTGGATTTTTGGCACTCTATGTGGTGATTTACTACTGGCTTCATTATGGTGGGACCTTGAATCACCGCAATAAACCGGAATGGGACGTGATGCCAACCATCGTTAAGGAGGATATCTTCTTTGCGAAGGCCACCATCGACGATTTAGAGGCTCTCAAATTGGTTCGTAAAACGCCGTTGACGGCGGCCCAAATGAAATCCGATGAGGAACTCATAGCGGATGTGAACCATCTCATGCCGCGCAGCGATTGGCAAACCTTGGATAATCCATTGCATGCCTTTAAACGCATGGCAAAGGGTGCTCGCATTGCTAAACCTAAGCATATCTTTTTGATTGTTGGTGAAAGCATCCCTCAGTGGTCCATGGATCCGTTATATATGGATTTTAATATCTGTCCAGGTTTGCGTCATTTTGCAGCAGATACACATACGGCTTGTGTGCCTAATTTCTTGCCTGCTGGTAATGTGTCGCGCCCTTCTATTTCAAGTCTTATGAGCGGTATCTACGATAGCGGCATGGAATTGAATGAAAAGGAAATGTTCTGGAACAATACATTGCCTACGGCTCTGGCAGCGCAGATAAAACGATTAGGATACCAAACCATTTACTGGTACGGTGGTAACTCATCGAGTGGTAACTTTACGAAATACGGCAAAGCTCAAGGCTTTGACCGCATCGAAAATGCTACCGAATTCTGTGATCCGCAAGCACCGCAAACATGGCTTGGCGTATACGATCACGTATTCCTCGAAGAGGCGGCAAAACGTATTGTGGATATGGATGAACCGACATTCCATTTTGTATATACAACGACTAATCATGGTCCCTATAAATTGGAAGATAAGTACCTTGATTTTGATGCTCATCGTGATTTGCCTGGCGTTGGCGATGATATTTTGAATCGCAAGGATGGCAATAAGGGCTTAGCAACCTACAGATATTGCGATAAGGCCATCTTTGATTTTGTAGACGCTATGAAAGCGAAGTTCCCAGATAGCTTGTTCATCGTAACGGGTGATCATTCTAATCTATTTGGTCAATTTAATAATACATCCTTCTTACACCGTGATTACACGATGCGTGAAATTCGCAATACCGTATTTTATATGCAACATCCAGAGCTTTCACAAACATCATTACCTGCATCTATCGGCACGCATCTAAGCATCATGCCAACCATCATAGAGGCCATCGCGCCTAAAGGGTTCGAATATTATGCAGCGGTGCCATCCGCATTCGATGAACAACCAAATGTGCACGTAACGCCATACCAATGGATCACAAGCGACATGGTAGGGGACGTGCACGGCGACTATGGACAATACCAAACTTACACGGCGGAACCATCCGAATACATCCGCCCAATCGACAATCATGCACAGGACGCAGAATATTGGCGCTCCTTATCGGCGTGGATGATGAAATTTTATGCTAATGTACAATAGGGGAGACATACATGGCAACACTAACGGTCATTATTTTGGCTAAAAATGAAGAACAACATATGAAAGACTGTATCGCATCTGCACAATTTGCCGATGAGGTGCTTCTTATCGATGACGGCAGCACGGATAAAACGGTAGAGATTGCCGAATCTATGGGGGCTCGCGTCGTACATCACGCTATGAATGGCGATTGGTCCCAACAACGACGCTTTGCCGTCGAAGAGGCTCGGTCCGAATGGATTTTCTTCCTCGATGCGGATGAACGCATTTCGCCAGAATTGCAACGAGAAGTACAAGATGTACTGGCTAAGAATGAGAAAAAAGCATACTGGATTGAACGGTCCAATGTGTTTCATCACAACAAGGCCACTCATGGCGTGTTGCGTCCCGATTACGTGTTGCGATTTATGCCAAAAGAAGGCACGAATATTGAAGGCTTTGTACACGAAACCATATCTAGCACCTATCCTGAGGCTAAACTACAGGGCAAAATGTACCACTATACCTATGATAATTGGCACCAGTACTTCAATAAATTCAACAATTATACGACATTGGCTGCTAAGAAATATAAGGAAAATGGGAAATCTTGCTCCTTTGTAAAGGATATTCTTATCCGTCCAAGCTGGGCCTTTTTCAAGGTGTACATCTTAGATAGAGGTTTTTTAGATGGAAAAATGGGATTTATCCTATCCGTGAACCACTATTTCTACACCATGATTAAGTATGTAAAACTATACTATTTATTGAAATCTAATGGGAAACTATAAAAATTTTAGACAATAGACGAGTGTTAGTATGAGAAAGGAAGGACCACAATGCGCGTAGCCATTTTGGAAAGTATCATTATGCCAGCTGGTCATGAGGTGGAATTTGACCGCATGATTATCAATGAATTAAAACGCCAAGGTCATGAACCGGTATTGATGGTGCCGGAGAACTTTACCTTTAAGGTTGATTATGGCGTTGAGGTTATCTATCTTGAGGGCGGAGAGGTAGTGACCTATGCAGGTGCATCGAAATGGAAAAAGCCGTTCTTGTCTCTATTACGTGAACGCCGTCGTCGTGCATGGTTTACTTCGGCTGCTAAAAAACTAGAGGAACATAATTGTGATGCGCTGATCGTTCCGACCTCTACGTATCGTTACATAAAGGCGTTATTGGATACGCCTCTAAAAAATGCAAAGGTTCCTGTTCATTTTATTTTCCATGGCATTGGCAAGGGTGAAAACGTACGGTTTTTGAAACAGGCGGAACGAGCTAATCGATATCCAAATATTTACTTAGATGTCATCACCTTGCGCGATGATATGCTGCGCAGTGATCTACCGCGCGTACGTCCTATCTTACCTCCTGTGTTTACGCCATCCACGGGCGAAACGCCAACCTTCTCTACACATACGCCGCTTCGTCTTGGATTTTTCGGACAATTCCGCAAGGAAAAGAATATTATTCCTCTATTGGATGCTTTCAAAACGGCTACCTTTACAGGTTCCGTAGAATTATTGGTGCAAGGAGCGACGGCTAAACCTGAGGACGGCGAACTATTTGATACCATTGCTGAAGAATATAAGGATGTGCTAGGGCTTTCATTCCTCCATGCGAACCTCATAGGATCCGATTGGGACAAGGCCTTACTCGATGTAGACGCCATCTTGATGCCATACGGTGCTGAACGGTATCGCTATCACTGGAGCGCCATGCTCTACACGGCTATCGGGTTTTATAAACCGGCCTTGGTATCGCCTGAAATTAACCCTGAGGTGCTGCGCGATTACCATGTTGGTGAAAGCTTAGACATATCCTCGGTGGATACGATTCGCGCTGGATTAGAACAATTCGTAAACAAAATGATTGAACATCCAGACATATATGAGGCAGGTTTGGTACAAGCCAATGAAGACTTTGGACATAAACGGATGATGGATTCGATTATTAATGTATAAATATATGAAAAATCTTAGAATAATCTTTTGATAATCTTTTGAAATTATTATATTGATAGAGTAGATAAACTAGAAAACATAGATAAAATAAGCGTTTGTAGTAAAAATAATCTTTTGACAATCTTTCGACAATCTTTTGAAATGAAATATGTATAAGTAAGGAGAGTGTATGTTTCAATATATAAAGGACCAATGGGCTAATGGTCGTGCTATTTATGGAAAAAAATCGTGGCGTGAAACACGTCGCGTAATTTTGCATTTCTTGCGAACTGTAGGCCACAAGCAAGAGATGATGGAATACAAGGCTTTTTTTGAAAGCTACGCACCAGATCAACATATTTTAGATAAACAAGAAGGTCTCTATGAGTTGATGAGCCGTATTTTCTTGTTTAAAGAATCCACATTGCGTGAACGCATTGATGCGGTAAAGAATCACTTTACAGCCTTAGAAGATGTATTTACGCCTGAGACTATTGAAATGTTATATAATCCGGATGAATTAAAACCAGAAGGATTAAAACAAGGCATTCTACTTTGGGAAGATGCTGACTTAAACATGACGGCCCACCTTAACTTTATGACCGGTCAACGTAAGGAAGGTTTATTTACCATTCTGTTACAACTAGGAGACCAAGGTGTATACCATGCGAACATTCGTCTCGGCAAAGGTCTAGAAGGGGAACCAGCATTGTGGATTGGCACCATCCAAGGGTATAAAGATGGTTTAGATAACGCAAAACATATTACAAAGAAAATGTTTGGCTATCGTCCAAAAAACTTTATCGTATTTTTGATTCGGGAACTCGCTAAATACTGTAAAGTGCAATCCATGTACGCCGTATCTGACGAAGGTTTCTACGCCAATACACATATGGTACGCGGCCATAAGGCAAAAGTAGCTGAACTTGATCCATTGTGGGAAGACATTGGCGGCACAGTTACACAAGATCCACGATTCTTTAAAATTCCATTGGAAGAATACAGAAAACCGATTGAAGAAATAAAATCACAAAAACGTAGCCAGTATCGGAAGAGATATGAATTACTTGATGGATATCAAGAACAAATTCGGGGGAATTTGAAGGCGTATTTGAAGTAATAATACTGTAGTAAAAATTGAATAAATAAGGGTGTTAGTTAATTAGGGGATTATACTATGTATAAGCATATTATATTAAGTAGGTTTGGTGGCTTAGGAGATATGGTTATGATGTCACCATTATTAAAGGGAATTAAGACATTATATCCAGATATAAAATTAACTGTTGTGGGAAATACAAATGCTAAACAGTTAATGGAAGCCTATTCATTTGTAGATGAGTATCTTACATTTGATAAAACGAAGAAAAGCTCTTGGAATCTTATAAAAAAATTATGGCGTTCAGATGTGGTATATTTAATGGATACGCTTTATCGTGTATCTATTATTTATGCTTTAGCTTGTATAAAAAAGCGTGTTGGATTGCCACATAAACGTAAATTTTGGCTTACTGATAATCTTGAAATAGAACCTTGGATGAATCATGCATTTGAGCCTGTTGTATATGCATATTTTTTGAAAGAAGCAACAGGAATTGATGTAACGACATTAACTAATTGGGATACTTTTGTATATCCGGATGCTAGGGATGTAGATAAGCAGCATGTAAAAGAATTGTTGGCACCTTTACAAAGTAAAAACTATATTGTATCTAGTTTAGAAACAGGTGGGCATGCCAAAAATTGGCCTAAAGAACATTGGCAAATCTTATTTAATGAACTTCGTAAAATGGGAAAATTCGTTGTTCTTATCGGACAACCATCACAAAGCTATATTGATATCAACTTGCCAGATAACGTTATTGATTTACGCGGTAAAACAAATCTTTTAGAAGTTGGAGAAATAATAAGAAATGCGGAACTTGCTATTAATGGATGTAGTTTTCCAGTACATGTAGCGAATGCGGTTAATACACCGGTTATAGGATTATATGGGTCACAACCTGTTTGGCGCGGTGCACCACAACGTATTTATAAAGCTATTACTTCACCTGTAAAGTGTGCTGGTTGTGATCTTTTATTTAATGGTCCTGGTTGGTGTGAAAAGCCAGTTTGTATGAAACAGATAACACCAGTAGAAGTTATGAAATGTGTAAAACAATTCTATGATGAGGGGAAACCACTAGGGACGTATAAATTAGTTACGGGAAAATAATAATGAACTTACAAGAAAAATATGAAGTTAGTACAAAAGATGTTCTATTAGCAAGCGCTATACATGCTATAAAGGGATCACGAACTTGTCCTGATTTTATTTATAAATATTCATTAAAAAAATATGGACACAAAGATAATTTAGCAAGATATTATACAGAAAAATATTCAAATATTCCTGTAGGTAAATATACTTGGGGGTATCGGTATGTTCGAGATGATATTATCAAATCCATTGGTGCCTATTGCTCTATTGCGATTGATCAGTTAGTTGTACCCAATGGTCATCGTATGGATTATGTATCTACTTGGAATTCTGAATTTGAATATCCTGATATGAAACCATATGTACATTCTACTATTATTGGTAATGATGTATGGATTGGTGCACGAAGTATTATTCTCGATAATGTAACTATTGGAGATGGTGCAGTTATTGGTTCAGGCAGTATCATTACTAAAGACGTACCACCATATGCAGTTGTGGTGGGTGCTAATAAAATCATAAAATATCGTTTTCCAGATGAAATTATTCAAAAATTGTTATTAATGAAATGGTGGGAATGGGATGATGATAAGATTCGTAAAAGCTATAATTTATTCCATGATCCTATAAAATTTGTAGATACTTATTCTGGAGATATGAAGAATGAATTTTGAGAAACAAAATAATAAGAGCATCTGCAATATTTTATTTGGTCCTTCTGATGCGCCTGAAGTAGCATATAAAGATTGTGGTATGTTTTTATATACATTAGCAAAATATTTCAATTGGAATAGTACTTATGTGTATTATAAAACAAGAGAAAGTGATACAGTCTGGAATCAAGAGTTTTCATCATATGTAAATACGGTTTGTATTGGTAAAATTAATGATTATAAAAAGCAAATTGAATTAGCAAAACTATACTTGAGAGAACATATACATGAATTTGATGTAATTATGTTTTTTAATTATGGCAGTACAGTTTGGAAACTTGCTAAATACTGTAAACAATTGAAACCAGATATTGTAGTATATAGTAAATTAGATATGGGTATAGGTGGTTTTGAACATTTTTGTGGTAATAAGCCATTTATGTGGCTTCGTAATTATGCCGAAAAATTAAAAAGCCAATATGTCGATTTATTTACCGTAGAAACAAAATCTTATTTTGATGTACTTTCTAAAACATCTGTGTTTAGAAATAGACTAGGATATTTGCCTAATGGTGTATCTACATTGGATATTAATGTGAATGAGATAGATTGTATTTCTAAAGAAAATATTGTTATAACCGTTGGTCGATTAGGTGAGTATGTAAAAAATAATGAGTTATTATTAGATGCTATTAAATTACTTCCAGATGATATTGTAAAAAAATGGAAGTTTATGTTTATTGGTCCATCGACGGAAGCATTTATACAAACTGTAAAGAATTTTAAAGAAAGATACCCAGAAAAAGCAGATTCGATTATAATGACTGGAAATATTACAGATAGAACGCAACTATATACTTATTGTCGACGAGCTAAAATTATTTGTATGACTAGTCGAACGGAAAGTACTTGTTTGGCTACTTTAGAAGGAATGTATTTTGGAGCATATCCTATTATTACTAACTATAGTGATTTTGTATTAGATACAACAAATTTGGGGAATTATGGTCGAATTGTTGAAAATGGAAATTCGGATAAACTATCTGCTGAGTTATATAATGCAATGATGGATAATGACTTATTAAGTAAATGTATAAAAAGCCAGAATTATGCAAGAAAAATGTTTGACTATGGTGAATTGTCAACAAAATTAATGAATATGTTAGAACATACAAAATAATATTAAAAGAGATAGTATGAGAATATGTGTAACAGGTGGTGCAGGGTTTATAGGTTCTCATTTAGTCGATTGTTTGATTAATGCTGGACATACAGGTTTAGTGATAGATAATCTATCAAGTGCTAATAAAGAGTTCGTTAATTCTAAAGTTTAGTTTATTGAAATGGATATTAAAGATTCAAATTTTAGGTCTACTATATGTGAATTTAAACCAGAATACATATTTCATGAAGCTGCTCAGATAGAAGTTTCTGTGTCTATGAATAATTCTAAATTGGATTGTGATGTAAATTTAATGGATTTAATTAATGTATTAGATGCAGCTGTTAAATGTGGCGTAAAGGAATTATTAATGCCTTCATCATCAGCTATTTATGGGAATTTAGATACATTACCATTAGATGAGTCTATGATTGGTATACCAACTTCCTTTTATGGTTTAAATTATATTTGTTATCGTTACTCTAATGTATATGGACCTAGACAAGGTAATGGCGGTGAAGGTGGCGTTATTAGTATATTTGCAAAAGCTATTGCTAATGGATTACCTATAACTGTGTATGGTGATGGTGACCAGACAAGGGATTTTATTTATGTAGATGATGTTGTAGAAGCTAATATATTAGGTTTAGAAAATAGCATCACAGGTATTTATAACATAAGTACTAATATTGCTAGTTCAATTAATTCTATTATTAATGAATTTAAATGTATTAGTAATAGTAAAATAGATGTTTCTTATGAACCTGAAAGAATTGGAGATATCAGGCATTCTAGATTAGATAATAAAAAGGCTCAGAAGGATTTATCTTTTAAGACTACTTTTAATTTATGCGATGGATTATATAAAACGTATGAATATTTTAAGGCTAATAAATAAATTAGTTTCCTAAGATGTTATAAAGAAATATATATAATTGGAAATATTGAAATTAGGGAAAGTTATAAAATTCAATAAATATTATATGAGAAGGTCTTGATTAAGGCCTTCTTTTTAGTATTGAAAAATATGTTGATACAATAGAAATAGTGATACAATAAATAAAATAGATGTTTCATAGTTTTGATATAGGGGGATACTATGTCATTAGAGCATGGTGGGAAAGCGGATAAAGACGGAAATAAATATGAATATGAGTGGGTAATATATCAAATTCTTCAAGTAATAAATCGAAATATTAGGTCTTTTATTTGGGAACCTATTGGTCCTAGTTCAGATGGTGTCGATGTAAGCGTAATAAAGGAAGATTATTACGATTATCATCAGTGTAAGGCGAGTAATGCGGGAAAAGATTCTTGGACTATAGGTGATTTGAAAAAAAATAATATTATTAGTCGTTGGATTAATAAATTATCGATAAATGATAGTAACGAAGTAAGTCTTGTTTCTCCGTTAACATTTAAAGGGTTGGCTGATTTAAGTGATAAAGCTAGAAACTCAAATAATTGTGGTAAAGATTTTTATGATTATCAAATAGCAAGTGCTGGGAAAGATACTCGAAAACTCTTTGAGAGTATTTGTAGAGAGTTAATAGGTGATTTAGAGAAATATACAGATGATGATTATAAT
>JAIITD010000187.1 GCA_022737715.1 Veillonella sp. | reverse complement strand
CAAACAGGTACTAAGAAAAATGCTAAGGTTGGTAAAGACGACAAAGTTCAATTGATCGCTGGTGAAAATATGACAGTGAACCAAAATGAACGAGACTTTACTTTCACTCTTAACAGAGATCTTGTTAAGATGAATTCTGCCACATTCCTAGGTACGGGCAGTAATACAACAGTCATTACTGGCAACAGTATTACACAAACTGCTGGTACTCAAACGAATACATCTACTGCAGCTGGTAATACTGTAGCTGATGGTACTAAATCCACAGAAACTACAGCTGCTGGTCAAGTGATTAAAGATGGTGCTAAGTCTAACAAGTCTACTGTAGATAGTAATGTAATTGATGATGGCAATGGTAATGTAAACACATCCAATGCAACATCAAATACGATTACGGATGGCACAAATACATCTACTATAACTGCTGGTAAAGCTAACATCGGAAACATTGCTGTTGATGGTGTGAATAATAAGATTACTATGGGGAATGGTGCAAACCCTGTTACATTAGATGGCGCTAATGGTCATTTGGATGGTTTAACTAATACAACATGGGTTCCAGGTGTAACAAAGGCTACTACTGGTCGTGCTGCCACAGAAGATCAATTGCAACAAGTGTCTGATGCAGTAGGTGCTGGTTGGAAGGTGAATACTGGTACCGTTGCTGGTTCAAGCGGTGTATCGAATGGTGCTACTTCTACAAAGGTATCCAGTGGTGAAGAAGTAAAACTTCAAGCCGGAGATAACCTTGTCATCGACCAAAATGGCAAAACAGTATCTTATTCCTTGAATAAAGACCTTACTAAGATGAATTCTGCAACCTTTGAAGCAACAGGTGGTAAAACAACTGTCATCAAAGGTGATAGCATCGTTCAAACAGATGGTAGTAAAACAAATACATCTAATGCAGCGGGTAACACTGTTGTAGATGGCAATAAATCAACTGCTACAACTGCAGCAGGTACTACTATCACTGATGGTGCTAAGACGAACACATCTACAGCTGATAAAAATGTAATTAATGATGGTGCGGGTAATACTAATGTATCCAATGCAACTAGTAATACATTGAAAAATGCAGCTGGTGATGAAACTAAGGCTGATGCTAAGGGGGTAACTGTTAAAGATGCTGCTGGCAACAATGCAACTTTCACTAAAGATGGCATAACGATTACAAAAACTGGTAAAGATACGGTTTCCTTAACTAGCAATGGCCTCGATAATGGCAAGAATAAGATTGTGAATGTTGCGGCTGGTGTGGCGAATACAGATGCAGTTAATGTTGGTCAGTTGAAAGAGTATGCTGCTAAGTCCACTACTGAATTGACTGCTAATAATGGTGAAACTGCAGGTAGTACGAAGGGCAATATTGTATTAACTAAGACAACTGCTGCCGATGGTCATATAATTTATGACAATAAGTTGAATGATAAAATTACCTTAGGCGCTGCAGATCCAACTAAGGCGATTACAGTAGATGGCACTGCTGGCACTATTACGGTAGCTGATAAGATTACTCTTAACGGCAAAGATGGCAAGGCAGGTGTTGGTACTGTAGGTATCGACGGTAAGGATGGTATTATCACGACTGGTGGTACTAATTCTGTGAAAGTAGATGGCTCTACTGGTACGGTAACAGGTTTAACTAATAAAACTTGGACCCCAGGTTCTATCGTTTCTGGCCGTGCGGCTACAGAGGATCAATTGAAAGAGGCCGTAGCTGATTCTGGTTGGAAGGCTGCTGTTGATAAAGAGGGATCTGGTCAAAGCACTGTTGTAGGTACAAGCCCTGAAAAAATTAAGGCTGAAGAAACCGTTACTTTTAAAGCAGGCAATAACATGATGGTTACTCAAACAGGTAAATCTATCAGTTATGCAGTCAACCCTGAGCTTACAGACATGAAGTCTGCTACATTTAAAGATGCAGCGGGCAACACAACTGTAACAAATGGTAATGGTATAACGATTACACCAGGTAGTGCAAATCCTACGAATCCACATGCAGGCCCTGTATCCTTAACTAAGGATGGCCTAAATAATGGTAACAACCAAATTAAAGGCGTAGCGCCTGGTACGGATCCAACAGATGCAGTGAACGTATCTCAATTAAATGCATCTAATGCAAATACTAGCCAAGCTATTAATCAAATAGCAGGTGAAGTACAACATGTTGGTGCTCATGCGGCGGCAATGGCAGCATTGAAACCTATTCAATACGACCCATTGGAACCAACACAAGTCATGGCCGGTGTAGGCAACTATCGCGGTGAAACTGCGGCAGCCCTTGGCCTTGCACATTACACAAATGAAAACACTATGTTCAACGTAGGCGTTTCCGTTGGTGGTAACCATAATATGGTTAATGCTGGTGTAACTCATAAATTTGGTTACAGCCCAGAAAAGAAAAATATTCC
>JAIITD010000186.1 GCA_022737715.1 Veillonella sp. | reverse complement strand
TCACGTAACTTTGCCAGTGTTTCTGGAACAGATGCTAAAAACTCCTCATATTTATCTTCACGAAGCAATGCGTAGGATGAAGAGATAGAATCGCGCACGCCATCATCAAAGGTCCACATAATCCGCGTTGGACGATCAAACCCATGATTTTCTAACATTGGATATAATTGATTTTGCTTACGAGATAGATGGATACGCCATTCTGCTAAGGAATCAAAAACACCAAGCCAAGGATTTTTAATAAACTTATCTTGTTTTAACAATTCATCCGCTTCAAGAGCTACCTTTTCAACCGCATTAATTTCTTCTAAATAAGCCCACAACGGATGATTCTCTGGGTACTCATTTTCGGCACGCACTAATACACCATCAAATAAATTCAACAAATCATCCATCTTGTCTAGTATTTCTTCATCCTTATAGACACCTTTCAAACTTTGCTCTGCATAAGCAAATTCGTCAGGCGTACAAGTGCCTAACTTTTCTTTTAAAATACGGTTACCCTCTTCCAAGGATAATTTACCGTCTAAATAATCCTCTTTAATAGATACAATAATTCTGTACCGTTCGTTATTAATGTCTAGCTTTTGCTGTAATGGATTCATATGCTTATACCTCCAGGGGTCAAAGACTATTAGTATATACAATATATTATTACTATATTAAATATACTTTTATTATATTCATTTTGAAAGTGATTTCCAGTTGCTACAGATACATTTCCCAAGATGATTGAGCCACAAAATACTTTCACCCAATATAATTAAATCCTTAAGTACTTTCACCAGCACATAAAAAAGCACCCATACAATGTATGAGTGCCTTCTATTAATTCCTTAAATTAATATATTCAGTTTTAGATGCCTCTACAGGATTGCCATTGCTATCCGTAGCCGGTGTAAATTTCCATGTAGAAATCGTGTTCACAATGGATGCATCCGCATCACTACTACCAGTAGACCCTTGTAATTCTACATGAGAAACGGATCCATCTGTATTAATAGTAAAGTTTACATTAACAACAGTTGCATCACCGGCATAACCATGTAGTACACCAGAATCAAAGCCTGGTGTAGATATTGCTTTTGGCGCTTCATAAGGTGTGGCCGCCAAAGAAACAGCGGTAGACATGGACATAATTAATGCCGTTAAGGCAACACAACGCAATACATTACTCATCATCTTTCTCCTCATTTAGTCTTATGACTACTCTCATTATTGAGTCCTAGACTGTTTCACTCCTTATTTTGCCTTAGGACCATTCGCTTTCGCATTCACATCAGATGCATGATTATCGTTAGACTGTGATTTGTCTACCGTCAATTTACCATTGCCGGACTTAGCTGGAGCATTACCCTTTGGCAATGTAATTGTCATGCCTATGATGGATGCATGGGCTTTTTGATCTGTGCCAATAGCCGGCGTAAATTCCCATTGTCTAATAGCAGCTTTCACAGCCTCATCAACAGGTCCATAACCAGAGGATTGTTCTACAAAGACATTTTCAACCTTGCCTTGTTTGTTAATTAGGAATCGTACACGCATATGATCTGCTACGGTAATTCCATTTGGAATAGCTGGCATCGTAGGTTTAACGATGGATACCTCACGAGGTGCTTCTGTAAATCTACCCGCAGCCGCATCAGCATGAGCAGGCATCATAGCACCTACCGCAAATGTAAGAACAGCAGCACACGCGAATCGAGTTAATATATTCATGGTTTGTTCCCCCTCGAAATTAATATAATAAATATACATATATAATACTCGATAAAGATGAAGAAAAAAATACCCAACTGCAAAATGTAGTCTATTAGTAAAAAATATATGTATAGAATAATTTTTATTGATAATTTTTCTCATTTGTGATATATTGATTTCAAGATAACTGTTCGGACTTACATATCAAGTTGATATGACAAAAAAATTACACAAAGGAGGTTCATCATGAGACGTAGAAAGCGTATTCAAATGAAGGTCATGATGGTACTTGGTATCGTTGCCCTCGTTGGGCCAAACCATCTACAATCTCTCATCCACTAAACAATCGTGACCTTAGCAGAAAACTGTATAACTGCCACTAGCCGCTACGTTAGTAGCGGCTATTTTTCCGCTTAAATAAGGGTAGTTAACAAGATAACCAAAGATGTTAAACTCAGTACCTATAAAAGGAGGTTTATTATGAAATTCAATCGAATCTTGCTAATAGTCGTATCATTAGCACTTATGTTATTCGCATTAGCAGGCTGTGGAAAAGATGCAGCACAAGACAACCAGAAGAAATTAAACGTCGTTGCCACTACGACGATGTTAACGGATTTAGTAAAAGAAATTGGCGGTGACCATGTGTCCGTCCAAGGACTCATGGGTCCTGGCGTAGACCCTCACCTCTACCAAGCAAGCGCCGGCGATGTAACAACTATGTCTAAGGCAGATGTTGTAGTGTACAACGGTGTTCACTTAGAAGGTAAAATGGGTTC
>JAIITD010000185.1 GCA_022737715.1 Veillonella sp. | reverse complement strand
TAAACGCCGAAAGTACTTGGCTGGAGACGGCCTGGGAGGATAGGAAGTCGCTGATTAAGCTAAAGGCACACCTTAGGGTGTGTCTTTTTTTGTGTAACTTTCTATCTGAGCAGGGCATCTAGGATTAGTAGGGGATGAGCTAACAGTGGAGCATAGCGACGTATAGAGTGGGGCTTATAGGATCCACAGATCAGCTTAAAATATGCACAAAAAATTACTCATTTTACAATTTGTTTAAATTCTATTCACTCATAATTCATATAGAATCTTTATACTATCAATAGTTGATTGAGATCAACTAGGAAATGGAGGTCTACTACTTAATAACTTTTATCTGTCCCTTTTACAAATAATACAAACAACACAACACAAAACAATACAACACAACACATAAAACAACACTTAAATACACAACAATACTCTCCCTGTGTATAAAAAACAATACATATACAAAACTCTCTAATTATATATACCATCTCCCGTATATATAAAGATAAAAGTTAAGTAGACAAAAAGAGCCCGAAAGGGCTCTTTCCTTTTTTCGTATAAATAGTATTATTATAGGATAATTATCTGTTTGTATACATGAAAGTATGCCCACTTATATTTTCTTAATTTGATATTAATTTATATATTATGTAAGAAAGATGAAGTTGCTAAATACCTGAGAATTACCTTGACAGAATAGGTAACTTCTTGGTATTATATTCAAGTATCAAGTACACTTGATATGCATAGGGGTATAGCTCAATTGGTAGAGTAGCGGTCTCCAAAACCGTTGGTTGTGGGTTCAAGTCCTACTGCCCCTGCCAAACTTTAGAGCTGCGACCTTCGGGTCGCAATTCTATAAAAAAGTTACTTAAAAATATTAAAATAATGCTTGCAAAAAGCTAGTCATTATGTTAATATAATCAAGTACCAAGTACATGACTCAGTAGCTCAGCTGGATAGAGCGTTTGACTACGAATCAAAAGGCCAGGGGTTCGAATCCCTTCTGGGTCACCAAATTAAAACTCACACGAATGTGTGAGTTTTTTTATTTGTCTAAATATATTTTATGGATCTTATAGACCAATACTAACTTAAGTGCCTTTTTAGAATTAGAACAGGCCTGTACTAATTTGTAGGACCCCTTATAGAAGGGCTATCTAAGAAATAGAACAGGCCTGTACTAATTTGTAGGACCCCTTATAGAAGGGCCACCTAATAAATAGAACAGGCCTTTACTAATTCGAAGGACCTCATATAGAAGGACCATCTAAGAAATAGAACAGGCCTGTACTAATTGGTAAGACCCCTTTATAGATGGTCCATCTAAGAAATAGAACAGGCCTGTACTAATTTGTAGGACCCCATATAGAAGGGCCACCTAAGAAATACTACAGGCCTGTACTAATTCATAGGGCTATATATAGATAGGCCAACTCAGAAATAGAACAGGCCTGTTCTATTTCATAGGACCCCTTATAGATGGCTATATATCGCCCAGCAATTGTGTACAAAAAGAGGAGCTGCTTATAGTAACAGCTCCTCTTTTTTAGTCCATAAGACGCTACAGATTTTTATGACTTTTAAGCGTCTTAGTTGGATACTTCTTTTAATTGTCCTGCAGCGATAGCCATGTTTTTAGAATAGATGGCTTGCATATAACCATAGGTGTCTGGTTTCAATTCTTTTAGTTTAGGGTTTTTCTTAATGTTTCGACGTAGAAGTTGGCCTGTACGAGCATCAATTAGATTGATTTCGTCTTGGGTCCAATAGATAGTATCTGCATCTTGGTTGAAATAGTAATGGTTGATGTATTCTGTCATGTAATATATGGCACCTTGATGGCTATATGTTTTGGCGATGATTTCATAGTTATTGCCTTCGCCTGCACGGACGATGACGCGATTATCCGCGTAGTATTGTTGGCCGTTCATGCGATACATATAGGAATAGCCTCTAGCGTTCTCTAGGTCGCCTATATTGACTGCATGAGCGCTACCCATTAAGGCAAGGAATGTAAGCGTTAGAATAGCAAATTTTTTCATAGTATGGTGATTGCTCCTTATTTTGCATGAGGCTGATCTGATTCAGCGACAACGTTGACCACAACTTGTTGGTCGGATGGTATTTGACTCATGATAACCGGCATTGGTTGCTCCATGGCTTGTGCAATGCCTTTTATTTGTCTGATGGCAACTGGTACAGGTGTAGAAGTTCGATCTTGAAAGTTTTGTTCTAGTGTATTGATTTCGTTAACAGTTAAACCTGCTTTTGTTGCAAATGTTTCTTGTGAAAGTTGATGTTCCTCGCGGAATGCTTTTATAATATCTCCGATATACATAATGACCTCCATAATGTAAATTACTCTATCATTATACATGAAAGCATGATGAGATAATAGATAGATTGAAATATAGTCTTTTGTTATTAGTGTATTATAAATATTTATTTATGAAAATGTAAAAAAGGTTTGACGAAAGTCATATACGGTGATAATATAAACACATAGACAACATCATATTTGGGAATAGGTGCTGA
>JAIITD010000184.1 GCA_022737715.1 Veillonella sp. | reverse complement strand
TTTATATTGAAAATATTAGATATGAATATTATAACATGTTGTTATAACTTATAAAAGAATAAAGTAGCATATAGAGGTTTAGATAAGCGCTAAATATTGACTAAACATAAAACTTCATGATAGATTCATATAATAGGGGGTGTTAATATGAAACGATTTATTTTTAGCTTATTCTTTTTGTTGCAAGCTTTAATCTGTGTTCAAGTAGTTAATGCTGAGTGGGTTGATACTACAAGTGATGGTGAGTTTAAGTATTACATTGATCGATCTTCTGTTAATTATGTGAGTACACATAATCCTGCGTATTATGTAGCACGAATAAAATTAGAAGCGATAAATACACCTTATTACATTATTACCAATATATATGTATATAAAACTAATGCATTTGAATTTTCTATTGGGGAAGTTTATCATAAATTAAATGGACAAAAGATTCAGGAAGTAAACGCTGTTAGTGTAACGCCTATAAAATCTGGAAGTGTTATTGATAAATTAGCAAATAGAATAGTTGAAATAGATAATAATCAGCAGCAGTATATTAAGAATGAAAGGCTAAAGAAAGCACAAGAAGAAGAAAAGAAACAAAAACAAGAAAAAATAAAGGGAAAAGTTATAGGTGCTTTTACATTGGGAATTGTAGCATTTATTGTAAGAGTTATTTACTATAAGTATAAAAATCATCAGAATTCTTCAAGTGATTGAATATAATATGAATAAAACTCACATAATAACAAATTTTATAATAAATATATTGGATAAGTGTTAAGTGTTTATACTTGACACTTATTTTTTTTTACTGTATAGTATGTAAAGTAATATGACTTGACAGTGATGGAGGTGGCGAAATGGAAGAACGAGTACTTATCAGTTTACTCCTTGATTTCTATGGGCCATTGTTGACGGACAAGCAACGCATGTCCTTACAACTTCACCACGAAGATGATATGTCCCTTGGTGAAATTGCTGAGGAGCTTGGCGTATCTAGACAAGCTGTACATGATAATTTACAGCGTGCACGTCATATTTTGAATGACTATGAATCTAAATTACACTTGGTGGCTCAGTACGAGGCACGAGAACAAGTGATAAATGAATTAAAAGATACGTTGCCGGCGGATGTGCTTTCACAATCGCGGGTACAACAATTATTGACGCAAATGGAGGGATAATATGGCATTCGATAGTTTGTCAGAAAAACTGCAAGACGCCTTTAAATCCTTAAAAGGTAAGGGCAAAATTACAGAAGAAGATGTCAATCTTGCGTTGCGTCAGGTACGAACTGCTCTCTTAGAAGCGGACGTAAACTTTATGGTGGCGAAAGATTTCGTTAAATCCATTAAAGAAAAGGCCCTTGGTGAAGAGGTGTTCGGATCTTTGAACCCAGCTCAAACGGTTATTAAAATCGTTAATGATGAGTTGACAGCTCTCCTAGGTGGTACGCAAAGCCGTATCATGATTTCCAGTAAGCCTCCTACAATTATTATGCTTGTTGGTTTACAAGGTGCTGGTAAAACAACTACGGCTGGTAAATTGGCTGTATACCTTCGCAAACAAGGTAAACATCCAATGCTCGTAGCAGCCGACGTATATCGTCCAGCAGCGATTAAGCAATTACAAGTAGTAGGTAAACAAATCGATATTCCTGTATTTGCTGATGAAACACCTGGTGCTAATCCAGTAGATATTGCGCGTCGCGCCGTAGAGCAAAGTACGCATATGTTGAAAGATGTTGTTATTATCGATACCGCTGGTCGTTTGGCTATCGACGAAGTCCTTATGGATGAGTTGTCTAATATCAAAGCGGCTGTTCGACCTCATGAAATTCTACTCGTTGTAGACTCCATGATCGGTCAAGATGCGGTAACGACAGCGCAAACGTTTAATGAAAAACTAGGCGTTGACGGTGTTATCCTTACTAAACTCGATGGTGATGCGCGCGGTGGTGCGGCATTATCCATTAAGGCTGTAACCGGCTTGCCAATTAAGTTTACGGGCGTAAGCGAAAAAATGGATGGTTTCGACGTATTCTATCCAGATCGCATGGCTTCTCGTATCCTCGACTTAGGGGACTTCAAAACTCTTATTGAAAGCGTACAAGGCGCTATCGATGAAGAAGAAGCTCGTGAAATGGCTCAAAAGATGGCGAAAAACAATTTCACCTTAGATGATTTCTTGAAACAGATGAATCAGGTGAGAAAGTTAGGACCATTACAAAATATTATTGGTATGTTGCCAGGTATGGGTCAAATTAAGGATCAATTAAAAGACCTTGATTTGAATAGTAAAGAGGTACGTCGCATCGAGGCTATCATCAAATCTATGACGGCTGCAGAACGACAAGATCCAAACATCTTAAATGGTTCTCGTCGTAAGCGTATTGCCTTGGGCTCTGGTACACAAGTACAAGATGTAAATCGTTTATTAAAACAATTCGAAGAAGCGCGGAAGATGATGAAGCGTTTACAAGGATTGCGTGGCGGTAAGGGCGGATTCCCAGGAATGCCCAAATTACCGTTTATGTAATACATGG
>JAIITD010000183.1 GCA_022737715.1 Veillonella sp. | reverse complement strand
CCTTTAATACCGAATGTATCATCTTTAAGGTTTACAGAACCAGTATTAGTTGCTACATCGCCAGTGAACTTCAATGTAGTAGCACCAGTTGCAGCTTTCAATTGTTCTTCCGTAGCGGCACGACCTTTTGTTGCAAAATCTGCTGCCGTTACAGTTGTGTTAGACAAACCAGTGATGTCATTTGTTGTACCACCAGTTACTGTCACAGTACCAGTCTTAACAGTACCATCTGCACCATTAATGACAACAGCATTGGCACCGCCAGTTGTAATTTTACTTGCAATGCCATCAATGCCTACAGTCCCAATAGTAGCTTTACCAGCAGTGATTTCACTTGTATTTGTACCGTCTGTAATTGTAGTAGATGTAGCATTAGATGTATTTACGTTAGTACCATCTGTTTGAACGATGCTATCACCTTTAACAACAGTAGTTTTACCGCCTGTTGCTTCAAAGGTTGCAGAGTTCATCTTCACAAGGTCGGTATTCAAAGAATATGTAAAGTTTTTACCTGCTTGGTCTACAGTTAGGTTTTCACCAGCAATTAAGGACACCTTATCGTCCTTACCAACCTTAGCATTTTCTTTTGTGCCAGTTTGAGCACCAGAAGTGCCAGCTTTCTTATCCGCTGTAATTTCCCAAGTTTGGCTACCTGCAGCATCTGCAACAGCTTTCAATTGGTCTTCTGTTGCAGCCCGGCCAGTAGTAGCAGTACCATTCCAAGTTGTATTAGATAAGCCGCCAATAGTATTAGCCGTACCGTTAACAGTAACACCACCGATATTGGCAGTTGTACCTGTAATTGTGCCTGTGGCACCATCTAAGGTTACGGCCTTAGCACCACCAGTAGTGAATGTGTTATTGACACCATTAATGACAGAGGAACCAATCGTAGCTTTACCAGCTGTACCATCTATTGTTACCGCATTAGCACCAGAGCCCAACGTTACTTTATCGTTGAGTTTCACATCATAAATAGTATGACCATCAGCAGCTGTAGTAGATGTTAATGTCACATTACCTGTTGTAGCATTAGCCGCTTCACCTGTATTAGCAGTAATTTCAGTTTTAGATGCCTTTTTAGCTGCATTGATTGCATCAGCTACGTTTTGAGCTGTTGCTACACCATCTGTAGTTGGGCCTGTAATTGTGCCATCTGCACCAGCAGTGATAGATGCTGTATTTACATCATATTTCACAACGCCATTATCATCGATAGATGCAGTTGTTAACGTACCATTCTTGAAGTTCAAGCCATCAGCTAATGAAACTTGTTTTGCAGTACCATCATTTGCCTTATAGGACAAGTTCGTCTTATTCGCAATCTTAGTACCATCGATAGTTACCTTGTAATCCTTAGTTGTACCATCCGCACTAGTTGTCGGTGTTACAGTCAATGGATTATTGGCATCTGTTGTATCTGTGCTAACCGTTACAGCAGCTACAGCCGATTTTTTAACCTCTGCTTCAGAGACTTTCACAGTCAAATTCTTGCCATTCGCATCAGTAGATACATATTTACCATCACCAACAATGCCCAATGTATCATCTTTCAGATTGACTACACCAGGGGATGTATTTGTATTACCAGAGAATTTCAAGTTAACTGCATCAGTAGTCGTTTTTGCTGTTTCAGCTACGGCTTTCAATTGATCTTCCGTCGCTGCACGGCCAGTTGTAGCTGTACCATTCCAAGTTGTATTGGATAAGCCAGTTACATGCTTGTTATCGCCATCGATAGTCACGCCACCAATAGCTGCATTTTTAGCAGTAATTTTACCTGTGGCACCATCGAGTTTGATTGTTTCAGTTGTACCAGTACCAACCGATACACTCGTTAAGCCAGCAAGGTCTTTATTCAAGGAATAAGTAAACTTACGCTCATCTTGATTAATTGTAAGGTTATCCCCTGCAACCAATTCGACAGTTTCATCCTTGCCAACAGTAGCATTTTTCTTAGTACCTGTTTGTGCACCAGTTGTACCTGCTTTATCTGCCGTAATATTCCAAGTTTGGCTAGACGCAGCATCTGCTACTTTTTGTAATTGATCTTCTGTTGCAGCTCGGCCTGTTACGGCTTTTGTTACACCAGGAGTCCAATCTTTATTAGTCAAACCAGTTACAGTGCCAGTTGCACCATCTACCTTAATGGAGTTTGTACCACCAGTAGTAATTGTGCCAGTTGCACCATCAACAGTTGTTACACCTGCAGTTACTTTTGCAGCTGTACCATCTACTGTAACAGCGTTAGCGCCAGAACCAAGTGTCACCTTATCGTTGAGTTTTACATCATAAATAGTATGACCATCAGCAGCTGTAGTAGATGTTAATGTCACATTACCGGTTGTAGCATTAGCTGCTTCACCTGTATTAGCAGTGATTTCTGTTTTAGATGCTTTTTTAGCTGCATTAATAGCATCAGCTACATTTTTAGCTGTAGCCACACCATCTGTAGTTGGGCCTGTAATTGTACCATCTGTACCAGCAGTGATAGTTGCGGAATTAACGGCAACTTTCACACCTGCTGCCGTAGCAGACGTGCTCACAAGACTAC
>JAIITD010000182.1 GCA_022737715.1 Veillonella sp. | reverse complement strand
GGTCGCATTACGATGCGTGTAGATAAGGTTCTTGAAGAATCCATGGTTACAAAAATCCTTGATGCCGTTGAAAATGCAGCGTCTTCTAAACCTAAAATCGACCGCTTTATTACGCGTTTTGCTCGCGTATACACACCAATTGTTGTAGCCCTTGCATTGGCTGTTGCCATCATCCCATCCCTTATTACAGGTGAATGGCATAAATGGATCTACACAGCGTTAACATTCCTCGTTATTTCTTGTCCATGTGCGTTGGTGCTCAGCGTACCACTTGCATTCTTCTCCGGTATCGGTAATGCCTCTAAACACGGTATCTTGCTCAAAGGTGGCCGCGTTATCGAAGCCTTGGCTAATGTGAAAGCCGTAGCTCTTGATAAAACTGGTACAATTACATCTGGTGAATTTAAAGTACACAATGTTGAAACTGTAGGCTCCCATGTAAGCTCTGGTCAATTGTTATCTATGGCAGCTGCAATTGAAGCTGTATCTACACATCCAATTGCAACAAGTATCGTATCTGAAGCAAAAGATCAAGGTCTTGCAGTAGAACCTTCTGATTTCGTTCAAGAATTAGCTGGTGAAGGTATGGTCGGCATGACTGATGGTCAACAAGTATTGGTTGGTAACCGTCGCCTTATGGAACGCTACGATGTTCAAGGCTATCCAACTGAAGCCGCTGAATATGGTACAGAAGTTCTTGTAGCGGAAGGCAATACATACCTTGGTCGTATTATCATCGCCGATGAAGCTCGTCCGGATTCTGCTGAAGCGATTGCCGATTTAAATCGTCAAGATATTAAAACAGTTATGCTTACTGGTGATGCTGAAGCAAGTGCTAATTACATTGCAAAAGAAACGGGTGTAAGCGCAGTACGTGCTCAATTATTGCCTCAAGATAAATTGTCCGTTGTACAAGATATTCGCTCTGAATATGGTCCTACTATGTTCGTAGGCGATGGTATCAATGATGCGCCAGTACTTGCTGGTGCCGACGTAGGTGGCGCTATGGGTAGCGGTGCTGATGCGGCTATCGAAGCGGCAGACGTTGTGTTTATGCGTCCATCCTTGACAGCGATTGCACACATTCTCGACCTATCCAAATCGACATTGCGTGTAGCTTGGCAAAACGTTGTATTCGCCATTGCTGTAAAAATCCTTATCATGTTGCTTGGCCTCTTAGGTTATGCATCCATGTGGTGGGCTGTATTCGGTGATACAGGCGTATCTATCCTTTGTATCTTAAACTCCGTTCGCATCTTAAATAGAAAATAATACTGATAGATAATAAACTGCTCCTACATTGTATTAGGCAATGAGGAGCAGTTTTTCTATGTAAAACTTTCACAAGAGAATTGAATAGTACACCTAAATAGTATATAATTTTAAAGATGAGATACAGTATTTTCGCTCGGAAGGAGGGATAACATGATTACGGTGTACAAGCACATAGAAGAAGAATTAGTAGCCGATTACACGGTATCAGATGCCACAAAAGGTTCATGGGTAAATTTGGTGAACCCAGACCCCGATGAGTTATCCCTTATCAATATCCTGACGGAAATTCCTACAGACGTATTAAAGACCGCCCTCGATATGGAAGAACGTTCTCACGTGGAGTTAGAGGACAATTATATCTTTGTTGTTATCAACATTCCTGTTGTTCGCGGCAATGATATGTACGATACCGTACCGCTCGGTATCTTTTTGACGCCAGACTTCTTTATTACCATCTGTTTAGAAGAGTCTGAAGTGCTCTATCCATTTATTTCGAATCAGATTTCTACGTTCTATACGTATAAAAAGACGCGGTTCTTGTTCCAAATTCTATATCGCACAGCGACCATGTTCTTGCGTTACTTGCAACAAATCAACCGTCGTACCGACGATATCGAAGTTCAATTGCGTCATACTACAAAGAACAAGGACTTCTTCCAATTGTTGGAATTACAGAAATCCATGACATACTTTACGTCCGCCTTGCGTACGAACGGTACCGTTATGGAACGACTTTTGCGCTTGCGTGGACATAGTTCCTACAAACATCTTCTCAAGATGTACGAAGAAGATGAGGATCTATTGGAGGACGTTATCATCGAGAATAAACAGGCCATCGAAATGGTTGAAATGTATTCTAATATCTTGATGAACATGATGAACGCCTTTACATCCATCATTTCAAATAACCTTAACATGGTTATGAAAATGTTGGCTGCTTTGACGATTACCTTGGCCGTACCGACCATCATCTTTAGCTTGTGGGGGACCAACGTGCCGTTGCCATTCCAAAACGATGAAAATGGTTTCTTCGAGGTAGTAGGCATCTCCGTAGCCTGTTCCATCGTGGCCATCATTGGCATGTGGAAAAAAGATCTTTTCTAATATAACAATCGTAATAGACATACTGAAAGCTGGCCTGAGGCCAGCTTTTCGTTTCTAGTATAAGTAGTTCTACGTGATATATATCTTATACTATCTCTATTCAATTGTTGCACGATGTAATAGAAATCTGCTATAATATACCATTATGGAGAGGTGTCCGAGTGGTTTAAGGAGCTGGTCTTGAAAACCAGTGACTCCGCAAGGGGCCGTGGGTTCGAATCCCACCCTCTCCGCCATTCAAT
>JAIITD010000181.1 GCA_022737715.1 Veillonella sp. | reverse complement strand
CGCCAAGGTAAAATGACAGCTACATCCACAATCTTCAAATACATCAACCGTGATGAAGTAACTCACCTTGTATTGTTCCAAAACATTATCCGCGAGTTACGCCGTGAACGCCCTGACTTGTTCACACCTGAACTAGAAGCAAAAATTACGGACATGATTCGCCAAGGTGCAGAGAACGAAATCGCTTGGGGTCAATACATCACTGATGATAAAATCCTCGGTCTTAACAATGTTCTTATCGAACGCTACATCAAATACCTTGCGAATATCCGTTTAGAAGCAATCGGCTTGCCTCATTTATATCCTGAAATCAAGGAAAATCCTATGGAATGGATTGAAAGCTTCTCCAATTTGAATAGCACGAAAACTGACTTCTTCGAAGCAAAAGTTACAAACTATACAAAAGCAGCGGCATTTGATTTCGATGACTTAGTATAAAAGAAACTCCTACCCAAAAGTTCCACCGGCTATTTCTGTCCTTTCAGGACAGGCCAAAGTCACTTTTGGATAGGAGTTTCTTTTTTGCAGTAAAAAGTTATAGTAGAACAAAAAACTCTTTCATTTTTATTATCCCCAACACCACCCTCATCAAAACAGTTGATACATGGTAATACATTATAAAAAATAACCATACATTTATACGCAATAAGGGCCTACACGATATATATCTTCAGCGCCCCGTACATGTAATGGAATATCATCTTTTTACGAATTAAGCAATCGTGGCTTTGTATCCACCCTATCTTGATTACCAACTTATGATTAATACTCTATTAAATCAACTGTCCAATTGGTTGACTGTAATAAATTATCTAAAGTACGTATCTCCTTAGAGATTATGTCTGCTGTTTTTTGTAATTCCCTAACATTTACAGTTGCTATCATTTTAATTTCCGAACCACGGGCACGATAATTAATAGAACTTGCACTATCTGCTAATGCACGATATGCAGACAGACGCATAATTGCAGCTTCTTTTTCCGCTATAATTTGCGTCAAAGAGCGACCTTCAACAATAGTTGCACAGTTAGTAAGATTAATATCTTTAATGAGTTGTTGAAGTCTAGCAATTGCCGCTTCTAGTTCTTGCATCAACACTACAGGGTCTTCATTAGGCTTTTCCCCTTCTTGTACTAAACTATTTTGATTCAAACGGCCTTGCAAATCGCTAATTTTCTTATTTAAATCAGCTCGTTCTTGTAATGCTTCTGCAAGTTTCATAGTTGTACCTCCCGCGAATATCAATCAATACATACCTTTTTCTTGATTATATTTCTAATAACACTAAACGGCAATATTATAAGTGTTTCCGCATCATCACATGCGGACAGCCTTCATCTAGGTATTCTTCACCTTCAGCCACATATCCAAGAGACTCATAAAATGGTTTAGCTTGCACTTGAGCCGATAAGGAACATGTTTTAAATCCATCGCGACGGATTCCATTTTCCGCAGCAAGCATGATTTTTGATCCCAAATTCTGACCACGATATAATTTGCGTACCGCCATACGACCAATATGAGCATCCCCCTCTATATCGCTGGGGAAAAATCTACAAGTACCAACAGCTTTTCCCTCTATAGATAAAAGCACGAATTTTGCGATTTCATCAATTTCATCAAATTCATTTTCAAAACCTTGTTCTTTCATGAACACATCTGTACGAATTTGTTTAATGTCATCGTTAATTGTATTTAGGATTTGAATAATCATATTGCCCCCGCAGTTACTATCGTTGCCTTAATTAAATAAGGTAATGAAAACGCCTAACGTATTGAGGTGGCTAGACCTCTAACACGTTAGGCGCATCATTTTTACCAAAATTTTAGATGAGCCTAACGCTACCGACACGTTGATTGGCTCTCTTTATAAACTCATTATACTACAATTTACTCACGAATAGCAAAATCATTTTTATACGAAACACCTTATTACATCTGTTTTTCTAACAACTCAGTAAACACATTATTTTTTCAAACTTCCATGAAATTTATTTTTAGGTATTGCATAATTTTATCATTTGGGTTTATACTATACACATCAAATTTAGAAAGGAGCAACAATAAGATGACTAACCAAATTAGCACAGTAGCAAAACAATACTTTTATTGGTTCTTTATCCAACGTACGGGTAAGGAACTATTTGAGCTACGCTAATTTAGAAATCATCAATCGTTGCTTAGAATAGTAAAAGGGTTACCCGTATTAGACTACGGGTAGCCCTTTTTTATTTGCTATCCCGTATGGTTGGCCCCACTATTCGCATTGTTATTTGAGGAGGACTTATTATGATCATCACATTAAAAACAACAGCTACAGAAGCAGAGGTAACAAAATTACGCAATGAATTAGAAGCGAAAGGTCTTGTTATCCATCCAGTAGAAGGGGCCCACTATAATATCTTAGGTCTTATCGGCGATACAGCATCTCTTGATTCCCGTCAAATTGAATCCCTTGATTTCGTAGATAAAGTAACACGTATTCAAGAGCCTTTCAAAAAAGCGAACCGCAAATTCCACCCAGAAGATTCCGTTATCAATGTAGGCGGTGCACTTATCGGTGGCGGTCACTTCGCAGTAATGGCTGGTCCATGCTCAGTTGAAACACCAGAGCAAGTACTCGCATCCTGCCAAGCATGTAAAGATGCAGGTGCTACAATCCTTCGTGGCGGCGCTTTCAAACCTCGTACATC